>DASPWC010000001.1:0-6253 GCA_035622055.1 Xanthobacteraceae bacterium
CGGGCCGATCACCTCGCAGATTCAGCAAATGCGCGGCAATCTCGACCGCATGATGAGCGATCTCGAGCGGCTCAAAACCGGCGATTCCGGCCAACAGGCACAGCGCCGAGGGCTGATCGGACAGCTGGCGCAAAGCAATTGTGGCGCTCAATACGCCGCCGCCGCAAATTCGCAGAGTGGGCCGCAAGGCTTTTTTGATGCGCTGTTTGGCGGGGGCACGATCTTGAATCCGAGCGGAGACGGCGCACCAGCCGGCACCTTCCACACCGTCTGTGTGCGCGCCTGCGACGGCTATTATTTCCCGATCTCGTATTCGACGGTGCCGAACCGATTTGCCGATGACGAACGTATCTGCCAACGGCAATGTCCGGCGTCCCAGGCGGAACTATATTCCTTCCGCAATCCCGGCGAGGATATGGAGCAGGCGGTATCGATCACCGGTCAGGCCTACACGGCGCTGCCGAACGCGTTTCGCTATCGCAAGGAGCTCGTGACGGGCTGTTCATGCCGCCGTCCAGGCCAGAGCTGGGCGGACGCGCTCAAGAATGCCGATGACGCAACCACGCTTGAAAGCGGCGACATTGTTGTAACCGACCAAAACGCGAAGGCGCTGTCGCAAGCGCCGAAACAGCCGGGCAAGCCGGCCGTCTCAACCGTCTCGGTGCAATCCGCCGCCGCGACAAACGCGGCCACTCCCGCGGCGACCGCCAGCGCCACCAAGCCGATGACGCGTACGGTCGGGCCGCCGTTCCTGGCGCAGCCTTCGCCGCAACCGTCGCCGCAGTCACACTGATTCGAACGGTCCGGCGTCGGCGACGCGCTCAAAAATTCGAAATACCCGCCTTGGCCATTGCAACGCGCTTGCTGAGCGCCTCGTCGGACTGCGGCAACGCCGTGCCCGGATCTTTGAACCGATTGACGATCGGGTAGCGCCGGTCGCGGCCAAAGTTTTTCAACGTTACTTTCACGCCTGGAGCCGCTTGCCGGCGCTTGTATTCGGCGAGTTGGAGCATGCGTTCGACTTTGGTCACGGTATCGCGGTCGAAACCGGCACCAATGATGGTCGCGGTCGGCTCCTCGCACTCGACGAGCCGCTCAAGGATCTGATCGAGGATTTCGTAGGGCGGCAGAGTGTCCTGATCCGTCTGGTTTTCGCGCAGCTCCGCCGTCGGCACCCGCGCGAGCGCGTTTTGCGGAATGACCTCGCCTTGCGGACCGCGCGCATCGTCGGGTTTCCAGCCGTTGCGCAGCCGCGCCAGGCGATAGACTTCGGTCTTGTACAGGTCTTTGATCGGATTGAATCCGCCGTTCATGTCGCCATAGAGCGTTGCGTAACCAACCGACATTTCCGACTTGTTTCCGGTAGTCACCACCATGAGGCCGAATTTATTCGACACCGCCATGAGGATCGTGCCGCGGGCGCGCGCCTGAAGGTTTTCCTCGGTAACATCGCGCGGCGCGCCGGCAAAGATTCCAGTGAGCGCCTGCTCGAGTCCGCGAACCGCGCTTTCGATGGGAACGATATCGTAGCGTACGCCCAGTGCTTTGGCGATTGCGGCGGCGTCTTGGAGGGATTCCTGCGACGTATAACGATACGGCAGCATCAGGCAGCGCGCGCGTTCGCTACCCAACGCATCGACCGCCATCGCCGCGCACAGCGCCGAATCGATTCCGCCGGAAAGCCCGAGCACGACGCCCTTGAAACGGTTCTTGTCGACATAGTCGCGCAGCCCGAGCATGCAGGCGCTGTAATCCGCCTTGTCCAATTCCTCGGCGCGCGCGATCGGGCCTTGCGCGCAGCGCCAAGCGCCGCCGTTGCGCGACCAACGCGTCGTGAGGACGGTTTCCCGGAACGCCGGCAACTGAAATGCGATCGAGCAATCGGAATTCAGCCCAAACGACGCGCCGTCAAAGACAAGTTCATCCTGTCCGCCGACTTGATTGACGTAAATAAGAGGCAGCCCCGCCTCCGAGACGCACTGTACGCTGACATTGAGCCTGACTTCGGTCTTGTCGCGCCAATATGGCGAACCGTTCGGCACGATAAGGAGCTCCGCGCCGGTCTCGGCCAGGCACTCCACGACGTCCTCGTAATCCCCCCAGTCGGTCCAGGTATCCTCGCAGATCGGCAGACCAAGCCGCACGCCGCGATAGCTGATCGGGCCAGGGAGCGGACCCGAGGTGAACACGCGCTTTTCGTCGAATACGCCGTAATTCGGAAGGTTGACTTTGTAGCGGATCGCCTCGACGCGGCCATGGGCGAGAAGCGCATAGGCGTTATAGAGCTTACCGTCTTCTAGCCAGGGAGTGCCGATCAAGACGGCTGGGGCGCCGTCGGCGGTTTCGCGCGCAAGCACCTCGACTGCGGATCGGCAGGCTGATTGGAATGCCGGCTTGAGCACCAGATCCTCCGGCGGATAACCGGCAACGAATAATTCGGAAAAAACGATGAGGTCGGCGCCATCGCGCGCGGCCTGGCCCCGCGCCTTGCGGGCGCATTCCAGATTGCCGGCGACATCTCCCACGATGGGATTGAGTTGCGCCACGGCAATGGCAAGACGTTCGGCGGGACGCTCGTTCATGGCGGAATGTCAACCGCGATGACGCCGCTCACAGCGCCGCCACCGCCGGAAACGGTTTGGCTTTGGCTTGGCGTTCCGATTTCAGGAGGTCGGCCAGCAGGAAAGCGAGATCGAGCGATTGTTCGGCGTTGAGCCGCGGATCGCAGACCGTGTGGTAGCGATCGTTCAAGTCTTCTTCGCTGATGGCGCGCGCGCCGCCGGTGCACTCGGTCACATTTTGTCCTGTCATTTCCAGATGCACGCCGCCCGCAATCGTGCCTTCCGCCACATGAACTTGGAAGAACGTTCGCACCTCCTTGAGGATTTGATCGAACGGGCGGGTCTTGTAGCCAGTCACCGAAGTGATGGTGTTGCCATGCATCGGATCGCACGACCAGACCACGTTGCGGCCTTCGCGATTCACCGCGCGAACCATCGGCGGCAATAAATCGGCCGCCTTGTCGGCGCCGACGCGGCAGATGAGCGTCAGCCGTCCGGGCTCGTTGTCCGGATCGAGGATGTCGATCAGCCGTAGAAGCTCGTCCGGCTTCTGCGTTGGGCCGGTCTTCAGGCCGAGCGGGTTCTTGATGCCGCGGCAATATTCCACATGGGCGTGATCCGGCTGGCGGGTGCGATCGCCGATCCAAACCATGTGTCCCGAAGTGCAGTACCAATCGCCTGTCGTTGAATCGACCCGCGTAAAGGCCTGTTCATATCCCAACAGCAGCGCTTCGTGACTGGTAAAGAAATCGGTCGAGCGCAACTCGGGATGCAGGCCGGGATCCACGCCACAGGCGCGCATGAATCCGAGCGCCTCGGTGATGTGGGTCGCAAGGTCCTGGTAGCGCTTGGATTGCGGGCTGTCCTTGACGAACGACAGCATCCATTGATGCGCGTTCGCCAGATTGGCGTAGCCTCCGCTGGCGAAAGCGCGCAGCAGATTCAGCGTCGCCGCGGATTGGCGATAGGCCTCGAGCTGCCGCCGCGGATCCGGCGTGCGCGCTTCGCGCGTGAAGTCGGTCCCGTTGATAATGTCGCCGCGATAGGCCGGAAGCTCGAAGTCGCCCCGCTTCTCGACCGGCGACGTCCGCGGCTTGGCGAATTGGCCGGCGATGCGGCCGACCTTCACCACCGGCGAAGCAGCCGCATAAGTCAGCACCACCGCCATCTGCAGAAACAGGCGGAAAAAATCCCTGATATTGTTGGCGCCGTGCTCGGCGAAGCTTTCCGCGCAGTCGCCGCCCTGCAGCAGGAAGGCCTCTCCGGCGGCGACCTGGGCCAAAGCCGATCTGAGGTTGCGCGCCTCACCGGCAAAGACAAGCGGAGGAAAGCTTGCAAGCTGCGCTTCGACCTCGGCAAGCGCTTTACGGTCCGTATAGTCCGGTACCTGCACGATCGGCTTGGCGCGCCAGGACTCCGGGCTCCACCGCGCCGCATTCGACCGGCTCGACATGACACTGTCTCCATATCCGCGACCCTTTATGCCGGCCGCCAAGCGGCCTTCAAGGATGCGCGGTCTTTCTCAGCCCCGACCCGCAAAGACGCACTGCATCCGCGCGCCGGGGTTTCGGCAATCGGCGGTCTTATACACGGCCGCCCAGCGCGGCGACAGCCCGCGATTTTACTATTCCGCGGCCGCGCGCGCGAAGGTCGCCGTTCGCTTGCGCATCGTGACCAGCTCCTCGGCGGAGGTCGGATGCAGCGCGATGGTGGCGTCAAAGTCGGCCTTTTTGGCTCCCATCTTGACGGCAACAGCGGCGAGTTGGGCGATTTCGGCCGCGCCTTCGCCGACCACATGGCAGCCGACGACACGATCGGACAAGCCGTCGACCACGAGCTTCATCAGGATGCTGGTGTCGCGGCCGGACAATGTTGCCTTGAGCGGCTTGAACATCGCCTTGTAGATGTCGGTTTGGGCCAGCCGCGCGCGGGCCTGCGTCTCGGTTAGGCCGACCGTGCCGATCTCGGGATCGGAAAATACCGCCGTCGGCACGTTGGTGTGATCGACGGCGGTCGACTTGCCGCCGAACACCGTGTCGGCGAAAGCGTGACCTTCGCGGATCGCCACGGGCGTCAAGTTGATGCGATTGGTGACGTCGCCGACGGCGTAAATGTTTTGGCGCGTCGTGCGCGAATATTCATCGACCGCAACACCGCCGTTCGCAGCAATCTCGACGCCGACGTCCTTAAGTCCCATGTTGGCGATGTTCGGCTGGCGGCCGGTCGCAAACATCACGCGATCTGCCGAGACCTGATTGCCGCTGGACAGTTTTACCGAATAGTGTCCCGTCGCCTGCTCGACGGCGGCGACCTTGCAGCCGGTAAACACTCGGATGCCGCGCGCCTCCATTTCCACGCGAAGGTGCGCACGCACCTCATCGTCGAAACCACGCAGGATGCTCTCGCCGCGATAGATGAGCGTGACATGCGAGCCAAGGCCGGCGAAGATTCCGGCAAATTCGACGGCGATATAGCCGCCGCCTTGAATCACGATACGCCGCGGAAACTCGTCCAAATGGAACGCTTCGTTCGAGGAAATAACGTGCTCGATGCCGGGTATCGGCTCACCATAGCTCGGTGTCGCACCGGTGGCGATGAGCACATAGCCGGCGCGCACGCGCAAGCCATTCGCCAATTGCACGGTATGGGGATCGACGAGTACGGCGCGGTCTTTCACGACGTCGACACCGGCTTTCTCGAGCATCGCGCCATAAGCGGCTTCGAGCCGACCGATCTCGCGATCCTTGTTGGCGATCAAAGTTGTCCAGTCGAACGACGGTTGCGGCACTGTCCAGCCGAAGCCGGCGGCATCTTCAAATTCGCCATGAAATCGTGACGCGTAGACAAAAAGCTTCTTCGGCACGCAGCCGCGGATGACGCAGGTCCCGCCGAGCCGATACTCCTCGGCAAGCATCACCTTGGCGCCGTACGCCGCGGCGACGCGGGCCGCGCGCACGCCGCCCGATCCGCCTCCGATGACGAAGAGGTCGATGTCGTTTTCCGCCATGCTACATTTCGTGTCCGCGCTTTTTCATCTCGGCGCGCATTTTTTCGATCACATCGTGAGAGAAACCGTCCCCCCAGCTGCCGGCCGCCGCCATGGTCTCGTCCAGCGCCTTGGGCTCCTCATTGATGATCTTCTCGCCGAGAGGCGACTGATAAAGCGCCAGCAATTGCCGCAGTTCCTGCTCCGCGAAATGGCTGGCATAGATGCGCGCGGCGTCATCCATCAGTTCGTCAACGCGCGGCTCATATTCCTTCTCCAAATTCGCGGTGATTTCGTTGAGGTCCTTGCTCCACATGAAGTTCGTCTGCATGAACATGTCCCTCGTCTTTATGATCACGCCGCGAACAAGCGGCTGAAAAATACTCTGGGCATGTTTCAGGTTGAGAATTTGCTTTGCCAGTAAAATTTCCGCAGCCGTCGGCGTACGGGTCGGCGTTTCGCCTGGAGCGGTACCCTGTGCGCCGGCAGGCCGGGCGACGCCCGCAATACAAAGGACAAGGATCGCGGCCAAAAAATACCGCGCCGCAGCGCGACGAATGCAAAGACGAACGAACATGAGCGCACTTCCTTTCGTGCTTAGGACTTCTGCTTAGGACCAGGGGCGCTCGATAAGACGTACCCCATCCGGACCGGCGACAATAGCAGCCTGCGCGAGGCCGATGAACAGGCCGTGCTCCATGACGCC
>DASPWC010000002.1:0-2069 GCA_035622055.1 Xanthobacteraceae bacterium
CGCAGCCGGGCCGGCGGCTGCACAGGCGCGCAAAACCTATCCGACCAATCCGGATCTCGATACCGACGATCAGCTCGCACCCTCGCAGATGAAGCAGCCGATGCCGACCGCGGTTCCGGAGCCCGGCGGCGCAAACGCGCCCCCGGGAGGGCATGCGTCTACGACGGCGGCGAATCCGACGGTCCACGCGCATCCGGCCGCAGCTGCGCCGCCGCACGCCGTGACCTGCGGTGGCACCTTCGCCAAGGATTCGAGCCATCTTAAGCTTGCCATGACTTTCGATTCCAAGAACATCACTTTTACCGATGTTGAGGCCAGCAACGGCACCAAGGTGCCGGCGTCGGTGTTGTTCCCCAACGATCCCAAGCGTCGGCTCGAAGTGTGGTGGTCAAACGCCGCCGCGCGCAGCGGCACCTACCTCATCGTCATCAATGGCAAGTCGACTTGGAGCGCACCCGAAGGCCTGCGACTCGGCCTGACGCTCGCGCAACTGGAAAAGCTCAACCAGAAGGCTTTCAAGTTGAAGGGCTTCGACAAAGACGGCGTCGCCACTATCAGCGATTGGGGTGATGGGGTGCTTGCCAGCCTGCCCGGCGGCTGCAAATCGGGGCTCAGCCTGCATGCCGATCCCAAAGCGCCCGCGGATGCCATTAGCGCCTTGTCTCCCGACAAAGAGTACAGTTCGGAAGATCCGGAAATGCGGGCCGTGAAGCCGACTGTAAGCGAGATTCTAATCGGATATTGAGTTTTCGAACCGCCCGAACCGAGATGCCGGCGACCAGTTACCGTCTCAGCATCGGCTGCGTGTCACCGGGAGGAGCAGGTTGAATCGGGTCCGGCGTTTGCGTTTGTGATTGCGCTTCGCTGCGCATCGTTCTGACGTCGCGCGCCATTTCCAGGCAAGTCAGCAGCTCGGTGTAACTCGAATCGCCGCCCATTTTGGCTTCGTTTGTGCAGGCGACCTTGTCGGCCGACGAAAAGCTCGACCATTGCTTCGCCAGGTCGTTGCGAATCGCGTTCTCGCTATCGAGGCAGTTTTTCTTTTCTACGGCGGCATCGGTATCGTGAAACGACACGCCGCCCTGCTGCGCGATACCGTCGCAGACCTGTTCCACATTGAGCGCAGGTACGCTATCGACAACGGGTGTGATCAAACCTACGCCGAGAATCAGTGCCGCTGGCAGCATCATGGCCGAACTCCGGTATCGCCTTTCATCATATAACACGGACATCCTGTATAAAATACCGCCGCGCTCGCGGTAGCGACAGTTGACCGGTAATCACCGCGGCCGCTATGGCTACACCCTAGAGGTAAGGACATAGCCAATGATTCTCGCGCCGCTGTTCGGGGCTACGCTGACCGTCGCCGTAGCCACTGCTCCAATCGATGATCCGACCGGTGCGGCGCATCTGTCGGCGCAAGAGAAGATTGCCGCGACCCAACCGCTTGTGCGTTCGGCGACCGAATGCATCGTGCACGCCATCGTCACCGATCCGAACTACGGGAAGGCTACGGTCCGAGTCGGTGATCTTATCGTCGCGTCGATGCCGTCTTGCGTCGCGCCGATGCGCGCGATGATCGCCGCCTACGACCAATATTATGGCGAAGGGTCGGGCAAAGCATTCTTCATGGGGCCGTACCTGGATCTGCTCCCCAAGCTTGTCGGCGAAGCGGCGTCCGGAAAGACTCTGGCGCCATAATCGCATAGTCGGCGCCTATTTCGGTGCGAGCGCGGGTTGCGCCCCACCTGGACCAATAACGTCGATGATGCGCATTTTCGTCGGGTCCACGACGACCACTTTATTATCCACCATCGTGTATTTGTAGAGTTTGGCGGCCGGAACGCCGGCAACCGCGTCGTCAGGCAGGGCATATAGCTCGATCATGGGCGGCACATCCGCGCCGATGACCGGTGAAAAGCTCTTTGCCGCTGCTTTGCTTTTGTCCTTGCTGACCTCTTCATAGAGCGCTTGGCGTTGCGCGGGACTTAGAATGAGCTTTTGTTCGAGCGCGCCGCTTACACCGACGTCGCCGCCCTTCTCTGCTGCGCTACCGGCAGCGCCGGTTT
>DASPWC010000003.1:0-3037 GCA_035622055.1 Xanthobacteraceae bacterium
AAGGATCACTTTCGGCTTGCAGTCATCGATGCGGGTGGCGAGTTCGCGCGCGGCAAAGCCGCCGAACACCACCGAATGAATGGCGCCGATGCGCGCGCAGGCCAGCATGGCAATCGCCGCCTCCGGCACCATCGGCATGTACAGAATGACGCGGTCCCCCTTCCCTACGCCGAGGTCGCGCAGCATGCCGCCGAGCACCTGGGTTTCGGTCAGGAGCCGATGATAGGTAATGGTGCGTTTTTCGCCCGCGAGCGGAGAATCGTAAATAATCGCTGCCTGCTCGCCGCGCCCCGCATTGACGTGACGATCGACCGCGTTGAAGCAAGTGTTGCAGACGCCGCCGACGAACCACCGGCCGTAAATGCCGGCTTTAGAATCGAACACGACCTTCGGCTGTTCGAACCAATCGACACCCGTCGCCGCCTCGCCCCAAAAGCCCAATGGATCGCGCTGCCAGCGTGCATACACTTCGTGGTAACGGCTTGCGCGGGCCTCCAAAGCAATGTCTCCGTGACTATTGTTTTCCAACTATATCGCCGCGAGAGGAGTGCGAACAGCGCACGAATCGTCCGCCATAGCAGACCCGGCTCTCCCCCCGATTCCTATTCGCTCGCCGCGATCTTTTCGCTAAAGCGAAATGATTTTAGCTTGATTGGGTATTTCGCTTTAGCTTGTTGTTTGAGCATGGTCTTTTCCGAAAACCGGTGTCCACTTTTCGAGATCATGCTTAAATAGCCGCGAACCTGGGCTGCATAACGGGAACAAAGATGGCCAGTCCCTACGAAACCGATCTCGATCGCAACGCGGCGAATTTTCAGCCGCTTACCCCGTTGTCCCTTTTGGCGCGCGCGGCCGCCGTCCATCCGGACCAGGTTGCCGTCATACACGGCCGGCGCTCATGGAAGTACCGGGAGTTCTACGCGCGCACGCGCCGGCTCACTTCCGCGCTCGTCAAGCGCGGGGTCCAGCGCAACGATACGGTTGCCGTGGTGCTTCCCAATACGCCGGCGATGCTCGAAGCGCATTATGGTGTCGCCATGGCCGGCGCCGTGCTCAACACCATCAATACCCGGCTCGACGCCACCATCATCGCCTTCACCCTCGAACACGGCGAAGCCAAGGTCCTGATTGTCGACCGCGAATATTCCAAGGTGGTGAAGGACGCTCTTTCGGTCTGCAAGACCAAGCCGCTCGTGATCGATTACGACGATCCTGAATTTGCCGGCGCGGGGGAACGTCTCGGCACGATCGAGTACGAAGACTTGCTGCGCGAAGGCGATCCCGATTTCAGCTGGCAGATGCCGCGCGATGAATGGGACGCCATATCGCTCAACTACACGTCGGGCACGACTGGCGACCCAAAAGGGGTCGTCTACCACCATCGCGGCGCGTATCTGCTCGCAATGGCTAACGTGATCACCTGCGGCATGGGTAAGTATCCCGTCTATCTGTGGACACTGCCGATGTTCCATTGCAACGGCTGGTGTTTTCCTTGGACTCTCTCAGTCGTTGCCGGCACGCATGTGTGCCTGCGCGCGGTGCGCGCGTCCGCGATGTACGACGCCATCGCCACCCACAAGGTTACGCATCTGTGCGGCGCGCCGATCGTCATGTCGACGCTGCTCAACGCGGCGCCGCACGAGAAAAAGCCCCTGCCGCACGTCGTGCAATTCGCGACGGCCGCGGCGCCACCGCCGGAAGCGGTGCTGGCGGCGATGAAGGCAGCCGGCTTCAACGTCACGCACCTTTATGGTTTGACGGAGACTTACGGGCCGGCGGCAATCAACGACTGGCACCGCGAATGGGATGCGCTCGCCGCGCCGGACCAGGCGGCCAGGAAGGCGCGCCAGGGTGTCGCCTATCCGGTGCTCGAAGCGCTCGATGTGCGCGATCCGGAAACCATGCAGGCGGTACCGCGCGACGGCGAGACGCTGGGCGAGGTGATGTTCCGCGGCAATGTGGTGATGAAGGGTTATTTGAAAAACAAGTCGGCCACGGAAAAGGCATTTGCCGGCGGCTGGTTTCATTCCGGAGATCTCGGCGTGATACATCCCGACGGCTACATTCAGCTCAAGGACCGCTCCAAGGACATCATCATTTCCGGCGGCGAGAACATTTCGTCGATCGAGGTCGAAGACGCGCTTTACAAACACCCGGCCGTCCAGGTGGTCGCCGTTGTCGCTAAGCCTGACGAGAAGTGGGGTGAGACGCCGTGCGCGTTCGTCGAGCTAAAGCCCGGCGCCGATGCAAGTGCGGACGAGCTGATCGCCTGGTGCAGAAAAAATCTCGCGGCTTACAAGTGCCCACGTCATATCGTGTTCGCCGAAATCCCGAAGACGAGCACCGGCAAGCTGCAAAAATTCAAATTGCGCAAAATGGTGAAGACGACGTAAAGGCGGAGATATCGGGAAAGGCGCAATGCGCCGCCCCGCGCGAGAGGAGCGCCGCTGCGGCGACGACCAACCGGCCGTCCTTGGGTCTTGACTGACTAGTGGACGAGCGCTTCTTGCCGTAGCCGCGCGATTTCGTCCTTTACGTGCAACTTCTTACGCTTAAGTTCCGCAATTTGGAGGTCGTCGATGGAGGGGTGGGTGAGTGCTTCTGAGATTTCTAGTTCTAGTGCCTGATGCCGTTTTTCAAGTTCCGCAAGATGCGATTCAATCGCCATGTGGCATATCTCCTTGCGTCCGATCGCCCGATCGGATCATCCTACGCCCTAATAACTGGACAGACAGAATACTCCGTTTTTGCCCTGACGAAAATCCCCGCTTGCAAAGACATTTCGCGGCCTTGTAGGCGATAGGCCAAAACGCAATAATCGATAGTCACTTAGATGCGATGTCCGCTGATGAACGGGCTTTTATCCACGCCCAGGCGACCGGACCGCGACCAAGGCGACGATGACGGAAGAGGAAGAACGCGAGCTTCGGGCGCAACTTGCGCGCCTGCAGCAGGAGCATCGCGACCTCGATGCCGCGATTGCGGCACTGCAGGATTCACCGGGGTCCGACCTTATCCAGGTCCAGCGCCTGAAAAA
>DASPWC010000004.1:0-4645 GCA_035622055.1 Xanthobacteraceae bacterium
GAAGCCTACGAGACCAAGATCGGGCCGCATATCGGCGCGCGCGCCATCGCCAAGGCGTGGAGCGATCCTTCATTCAAGCGCGCGCTGCTCGACGATGCGACCAAGGCGGTGCTGGCGCTCGGGGCCGTCAATCGTGTCGGCGATCACCTCATCGCGGTAGAGAACACGCCGCAACTGCACAACATGATCGTCTGCACGCTGTGCTCCTGCTATCCGTGGGAAGTGCTGGGGCTGCCGCCGGTCTGGTACAAATCGTCGCCCTATCGGTCGCGCGCGGTCAACGATCCGCGCGGCGTGCTCGCCGACTTCGGCGTCACGCTGCCGGCCGATACGAAAATTCGCGTCTGGGATTCGACCGCCGAGACGCGCTTCATCGTGTTGCCGATGCGGCCCGCCGGCGCCGAAGGCTGGAGCGAGGAAAAGCTCGCAAGCCTGGTGACGCGCGACAGCATGATCGGCACCGGTCTTCCCAAACAGCCAGGCGAGATGTCGTGATGGACGGCGTTCACGACATGGGCGGCATGCACGGCTTTGGCAAAGTCGAGCCGGAAGCGAATGAGCCGGTATTTCACAGCGACTGGGAAAGGCACCTCTACGCGCTGTATCGCGCGATGAGTTACACCGGGGTCTGGACCATCGATCAATCACGCTTTGCCCGCGAACGATTGCCGCCCGATGTTTATCTCGCAAGCTCGTATTACAGAAAGTGGGAATTGGGCATGGAAAAGCAGCTTGTCGAGACCGGGCTTGCCGGATCGGACGAGCTTGCGGCCGGCCATGCGCTGCGGCCCGGCAAGCTGCTCAAACGCAAACTCATGGCGACCGAAGTCCCCAACACGGTCACGCGCGGCTCGTTCGCGCGGCCGGCCAAGGCGCCCGCGCGTTTCAAGCCGGGCGACCGCGTGCGCACCAAGAATATTCACCCCGCGACGCACACGCGACTGCCGCGCTACGCCCGCGGGCGCGTCGGCGTGGTGGAGGCGCTGCGCGGCTGTCACGTCTTTCCCGACACCGCCGCCATCGGCAAGGGCGAGGACCCGCAATGGCTCTACACCGTGCGGTTCGAGGGCCGCGAATTGTGGGGCGAAAGCGCGGAGCCTTCGCTGCAAGTCTCGATCGAGGCGTTCGAACCCTATCTCGACCCGGCATGATGAACGCCGCCGTTCCGGCCGAGTGAAACGACAGCCGAAACCCATAATCACCGAACCGAGAGGATTACGATTATGGATTCCGGCTCCCCCTCGCTCCGCTCGCTCGCCCAAAATGACGACGCGCGCATTCCGCGCAACGAGCACGGGCCGGTCTTTCGGGCGCCGTGGGAAGCGGAAGCATTCGCGCTCGCGGTCTCGCTCAACCAGCGGGGTGTGTTCACCTGGAAGGAATGGGCAACGACGCTCGGCGACGAAATCAAGAAAGCGCGGGCCGCGGGCGATCCCGACACCGGCGAGACGTATTACCATCACTGGCTTGCGGCTCTCGAACGCATTCTTGCCGAAAAGGGCGTCACCGACTCCGCCGCGCTGGCGCGCACGCGCGACGCCTGGCGGCGGGCCTGCGCCCGCACGCCGCACGGCACGGCAATCGAGCTGTGTCCCCAAGATTTCGAGAAATAATTTCGAAGAATAATCGCGACGCAGCGGTCAACCTCTCACAACATGCCCAAAGCGCGCGGCAGCCACAGCGAAATGGCCGGAATGTAGGTGACCATCGCCAGGAAGATCAGCATGGTGACGAGCCACGGCAGCACCGCCACCGTGAGCTCGGCGATGCCCATCTTGGTAATTCCGGCGGCCACGTAGAGGTTGAGGCCCACCGGCGGGTGACACAGCCCGACTTCCATGTTCACCGCCATGAGAATGCCGAGATGGACCGGATGCACGCCGAGCGCGGCGGCCATCGGAAACAGGATCGGCGCCATGATCAGCGTGATGGCGGCCGGGTCCATGAAATTGCCGGCGGCGAGCAGCACCACATTGGTGACCAAAAGGAACGCGACGATGCCGAAGCCTTGCGCGGTCATCCACTCGGCCATCGATTGCGGGATCTGCTCCGAGGTCAACAGCCAGGAGAACACCGCGGCATTGGTGATGATGTAAAGAATCATCGCGCTCATCGACGCCGCCTTGAGCAGCACCGCGGGCACTTCCGAGAGCGGCAAACCCCGGTAGACGAAGACCGAAATGACGAATGCATAGACGGCGGCGACCGCGGCCGCCTCGGTCGGTGTGAACAGGCCCGAATAGATGCCGCCGAGCACCAGCAAGATCAGGAGCAGGCCCCAGACACTTTCGCGGAACGTGCGCCAGCAGTCGCGCCAATCGGCGCGTTTCATGCGCGGATAGTCGTTGCGCCAGGCGCGATACCAGGTCGTGGCGCCGAGCATGGCCGAAAGAATGAGGCCCGGCACCAGGGCGGCGATGAACAACTGGCCGATCGAAGCGGAATCGACCGCCGCCCCGCTTGGGCCGCGCGGCTGCATGCCGCTTGTCGCCACCGCATAGATGACGAGATTGATCGAGGGCGGAAATAAAATGCCGAGCGCTCCGGAGGTCGCAATCACGCCAGCGGAAAAGCGCGGCGGATAGCCCTGCTGCATCAGCGCGGGAAGAATGATCGAACCGATGCCGACCACGGTCGCGACCGACGAGCCGGAAATCGCGGCGAACAGCGCGCAAGCGACCACGCCGGCAAGCCCGAGGCCGCCGTACCAATGGCCGATCAGCGAGGTGGCGAAGTCAATCATCCGCCGCGCCACGCCGCCAGCGGTAAGAAAGTTGCCCGCGAGGATGAAAAACGGAATCGCCATAATCTCGAAACGATCGATGCTGGTGAACAATTTCAAGCCGACCATCTTCGGATCGACATTGGAAAGGATGAACAAATAAGTCAGCACCGACAGGCCGAGCGCGATGGAAATTGGCATTCCGGAGGCCATCAGTCCGAGCAGAAGCGCGAACAACAGCTCGGCGCGCACGGTGTGCGACAGTTCGATAATGTGAAGGCGCGCGGCAAAGCACACGAGCGCGAGTGCGATCGGAATGGCGATGATCAGCGTCGCGATAATGGCGGCATTGAGCGGGCGCGGCGCTGCGGACTTCGAAGCATGCAGCAGCGCGGTCATCGCGCGGCCTCCGGCGCCGCAGCCGGCGCTGCGTCGTCCGGCCGCTCGTAGTCGATGCCGTGGCCCTGATGCGGCACACGGCCGGTTTTCAGGAAACGCCACATCACCTGCAGAAACCGGAAACACATCAGGTAGGAGCCGAGCGGGATGGCCAGGTAGATGATCCAGCTCGGCCATTCGAGCTCCGGCGAGACCTCATCCGGGTCGAGCTCGTAGACATAGACCGCGCCAAGCGTGCCGATGACGCCGGTGAACAGCGCGCCGCAAAGCATCGCAAAGACGATTACCGGCTTGCGCGCCGCGGGGGTCAGCCGGTTGACCAAGACGTCGACGCCGACATGGATGCCGGTGCGCACACCCAGCGCCGCGCCGAACTTCGCCATCCAGACAAACATGTAGGTGGCGAGTTCCTGCGCCCAGGAAATATTGATCGAGGCAAGCCAGGAATAGACGGCATTGGCCGCCGCTTTGAGCAGAACCAGGTGGTGCATGCCGGCCCACCTGGCGAGACTGGCGGAATTGCTGGCGCCGTAACGATGAACCACCGCGACAAAGGTCAGAACCGTCGCCGCGCCGATCAGCGTGACAATGATCCATTCTTCGAGACGGTTCAGGATGCGATCGAGCACCCGGCGTCCCCCACGGGCCAGTCCCTTCCAGCTTGCGGCAAGGGACTAAGGAACTTTATGACTGCGGCGCTACGAAGCCCGATGCCTTGTAGATTCTGTCGATGAAATCCTTGCCGAACCGGCTTTGCATTTCCTTGTGCACCGGCATCAGCTTGGCGATCCAGGCCTGCTTTTCGTCGTCTGTAAGAACGTGCATTTGCACTTTGCCGCTCGCCTTGATCTGTTCGAGCGCATCCGCGTTGTCCTTGGCCGCGGTCTGATCGAAGAAATCGGTCGATTCCTTGACCGCGCGATCGAGCTCCGGACGGACATCGGGCGGCAGCGAATCCCAGAATTTCTTGTTGGTGATGAGCGAGTAGGTGAGACGACCGTGATGCGAGACGGTCAGATATTTCTGCACGTCATAGAATTTTTGAGTCCAGATATTGGACGGCACGTTGTCCTCGCCGTCGACGACGCCGGTCTGCAACGCTTGATAGAGCTCGCCGAAGGCGATGATCTGCGGAATAGCGCCGAGTTCCCGCGCCACCGCGTCGAGCACCTTGCTGCCCTGGATGCGCATTTTCAGGCCGCGAAAATCGTCGGGCGCGATCAGCGGCACGTTGGCGGTGTAGACGTGGGCGCCGTTGTCCCAGTAGGCGAGCGGTTCGACGCCCTTGTCCTCGAGCTTCTTGTCGAGCTCGCCCATCATCGGGCTTGCCATCATCTGGCGGGCATGGGTGTCATCGCTCATCAGGAACGGTAGATCGAAAACATCGAATTCCTTGACGCCGAGCGGACCGAATTTGGAGATGGAAGGCGCCAAGAGCTGGACCGAGCCGAGCTGCAGGGCTTCGAGCTCCTCCTTGTCCTTATAGAGGGATGAGTTCGGATAGACTTCGACCGTCACTTTGCC
>DASPWC010000005.1:0-5449 GCA_035622055.1 Xanthobacteraceae bacterium
CGGTGATCTCGTGCCAGCGCCGTGCTACTTCGCCCTGTATCGCCGCGCCGCCGCCGACGGCGACGCGCAAAGTGTTGAAATCGAGTTCGGCGAATTCCGGCGCGTTGATCAGCGCATTGAACAGCGTATTGACGCCCGACATCCAGGTGATCTTCGCGCCGCGCATGGTGCGGATCAGCCGGTGCAGATCGCGCGGATTTGGAATGAGAAAGTTCAGGCCGCCTAACAGAGCAAATGACAACAGGTTCGCGGTGAGCGAAAAGATGTGATAAAGTGGCAGCGGCGTGAGCACTCTCTCGCGCTCCATCGCGGCAGTGGATCCGGTCCAAGCGCGACATTGCAGGGTGTTGGCGATGAGATTGCGGTGCGTCAGCATCGCGCCCTTCGGCTCACCGGTCGAACCGCCGGTATATTGCAGCAGGGCGATGTCGTGCCCTCGCGAGCGCGCATCTTCATACTGTTCGCTCGGCCGCCGCTCGCAGGCGTCCTGCAACATCGTGAAATTTTTAAAGTGCCACGCGGGCACGGCGTGGCGGATATAGGAGTTCGCGAAGTTAAATGCCCAGCGCTTGAACAAGGGCACGAAATCGCCGAGCCGCGCGACCAAGACGTGCCGAATATTCGTACGCGCGATAATCTCCTGCAGCTTGTGAGCGAAATTTTCCAGGATCACGATGGCGACCGCGCCTGAATCCGCAAGCTGGATTTGAAGTTCGCGCGGCGTGTAAAGCGGGTTGACGTTGACCACGATTAGCCCGGCGCGCAACGTACCGAGGAACGTCACCGGATAGGCGAGCATATTCGGCAGCATGATGGCGACGCGATCGCCCACGCGACAGTCAATTCGCTCCCGTAAAAACGCAGCGAAATTCCGGCTATCGTGATCCCACTCGGCATATGTGATCCGGACGCCGAGGCACTCGAAGGCCGGCTGTGGCGCGTGCTGCCGGCAGGCCTCGATCAACATTGCGGAAAGCGACGGATATGCGTCGGGATCGATGGACTTGGGCACGCCCGCGGGATAGGCGGCAAACCAGACAGGCTCCGGCGTCCCAGCCACAACCGGGGTAGCTTCATCCTGCGACGACCACGTCATCGGATCGATTCCTTCTCACGATCTTAACATCGAGCTCAAGAATCGAAACAGCAGTTGTCTTATCGGCCTCTGCCTGATCCCTCGTGACTGCAATCCATACCCGCTTTTGATAGATATGGAGGCTTTATAGCGGACGCTGCGGCGTCGTGAGCCCAAGCCTTTCGCGGCCTGCGGGGCTGGCGCATTGCGGCTCAAGGGCGCTTTTCCTCAGATTGTCGACGTCAGCGCCGATTTACGCGCCAAGCTGCGGGCAAAATTTCCCGCGCTGTTTCACTGAACATTACAAGCGGATCGAGCACCGAGGCTATTTTCTCGTGGTACGCGGACAAGCGGTCGCGGCGAAAATCCGAATCGGAGCCACAACCGCGATCATAATTGTGAACGTGGTCGATGTTTCGCCGGAACGCGCGTTCGCTTCTTGTCGCGCCAAGCCCGGCGAGTGGGCGCGACGTTGCAAATCAAATCGAAAGCGGCCACGATTGGCGCGCAAAGTGCGGCGTCATTGAGCCCCCCCGGTCACATAGTGTCGCCCGAATACAACAATAGCTGGGGAAAACTGCCTTCCCGCCATCCGTTCAGGGCCCACAAATTGATATTCACCCATCACTTCGGCATGGTTGACGCGGGGCAGGGTTAGAGGGCGCTCGGGCACGGGGGGTTCCGACGGAGACGCGCCCAATGTGATCGACGGCGGCGATGAGGCCGCCGCGGGGATAAATGGATCGCATTGCACCGCGGTGTTACGCGCCCAGTTTGCGTATCGGGGGCTTACAGCAACGGTTTCCTGGCGGTGCTCGCATTCGCGCGAGTATGCATCGGGGTAGTTGGGTGCGACACAATTTTCATTCACGCACGCAAGCTACCACGCTTGCAGTTGCTATCTTTGGATTGGCGCTCACGAGTTGCGCCATCGGGCCAAACTATTCGCCCGAGCCGGCTCCCGTACCGACCCAATACAAAGAGCTGAAGGGCTGGAAGGTCGCCAGTCCAAGTGACGAAGCGGATCGCGGCGACTGGTGGAAGATCTATCGAGATCCCGCGCTGAACACGCTGTTGCCTCAGGTGGAAATCTCAAATCAAACGGTTGCCGCATCGGCTGCAGCCTATGAAGAGTCGCGTGCTCTCGTCAGGGAAGCACAAGCAGCGCTGTTTCCGACCGCAACCGGTCAATACAGCGTGACCCGGACCAGGACCGGAGGCCTCGCCGGCACGACCGGCGGGAGCGCCGTGGGCGTAGCGCTGCCTACCAGGTACACGACCCTGTACAGCGTGCCGATCAGCGGAACCTGGGACCTGGATGTGTGGGGCCGCTTACGCCGTCAAGTCGAATCCAACACGGCGGCCGCGCAAGCGAGCGCCGCGGATCTCGACAACGCCAAGCTCTCCGCCCAGGCCCAGCTCGCCACCGCCTATTTCAACCTTCGCGCCGCGGACTCTTTGATCGCCCTGCTTGAGAGCACGATTGCCGAGTACAAAAAAACCTACGACATCGTGAACAACCAATTCAAAGCCGGCTTTTCCGTAACCGCGGGCGACGTCGCCACTGCCGATGCGCAGATCGCCACGACCGAAGCCCAGCTGTACAACACGCGCGTCCAGCGTGAGCAGTTCGAGCACGCCATCGCGGTTTTGATGGGACGACCTCCCGTCGAAGTGAACGTCGCGTCGCATAATCTCGCCGGTCACATTCCGAAGATTCCCGTCAGTCTGCCATCGACTCTTCTCGAGCGGCGTCCCGATATCGCGGCATCCGAGCGGACCATGCAGGAGGAAAATGCACTGATCGGCGCGGCCGAGGCCGCCTGGTTTCCCGATATTTCGCTCTCGGCCATGATCCAGTTTCTCGGCCCAATTCCCCTCCCCTTTAGTGCCGCGCGCTCGATCGGTTCGATCGGCGCAAGCGCGACTCAAACCTTGTTCAACGGCGGGCTGACCGCAGCTCAAGTCGACGCGGCGCGGGCAGTCTATTGGGAAAGCGTAGCGAACTACCGGCAGACCGTGCTCACCGCGTTCCAGCAGGTTGAGGACGAGCTTGCGGCGATTCACTTTTTTTCGTTGCAGCTTGAACAGGAACGCCGAGCGGTTGCCGACGAACGCAAAGCCGTGGATGTGTTCCTAAATCAATTTCGTGCGGGTACGGTGGCCTTTACTACTGTCGTAGTTGCGGAAATCCAGTTGCTCGCCGATGCAGAAGCCGAATTGACGGCGCGGCAGGATCTTTTCCTCGCCAGCGTTGCCCTGATCGAGGCGCTGGGCGGCGGATGGGATACCACCTTGTTGCCCACCATGACCCAGCTGCAAAAGGATTTCACGTTCTTGCCGCAGCTGGAATCGCAGCCTTCGCCGGACTCAACGATACCATCGGATGTCCTGGTGCCGCCACCCCTGGCTCCGTCGCCCGCAGCGCAATAAGCCGAGCCAACCGAAGCCCATGGCGCAAGAGAGTTCTCCTGATCGCCGTAATTTGGCTTATAGCATTGATTTTTAAACAGAATTCGATTGAACTACCCAGGGATGCAGATTTCGCAGCCATCGACTGTGCGTTTTGGCGCGCCAAGAGGCACCCTCGAACGCTCATTAGCGAATATTCATTAGGCGGCCAATGTTTGGGCACTTTATAAGTCGAAATCGATTGACCGTCAGGACCGATAAAGGCGCATGGACGAACGGACGCGTAGACTGGATGAGGAAGTGGCGCCGGGCGCTCGCCGCCTGACCCCGTCGCCCGTTATCACCCGATCCGGATCACGATTGCGGATCGGGGTTGGGCTAATAGTTGTCGGCCTCTTTGCCCTTGGTATCTACGAAACGGTGCGATGGGTGCAATCTGGATCGCCTTCAGGCGGCCGCTACCCGCAAACCGCCTTGCAGACGGTCGGGGCTTCGACGGTTACGCTCGGAAATGTCCGCGTTATCGTCAACGCGCTCGGCACGGTTACCCCGCTCGCGACAGTAACGGTGCAGACTCAGATCAATGGACAATTGACCGAGGTCGGATTTACCGAAGGCCAATTGGTCAAGAAGGGCGATTTTCTCGCGCAAATCGATCAGCGCCCGTACGAGTATTTGAAGGAGCAGTACGAAGGCCAGCTCGCGCACGACGAGGGCTTGCTCGCGCAGGCGCAAATGGATCAAACACGCTATCAGACCTTGGCTCAGCAGAATTCGATCGCGCGGCAGCAGGCTGAGGATCAGGTCTTTATCGTGCAGCAATATGCTGGCTCGGTGAAGCAGGACCAGGGACTGATCGACGCCCAGGCGCTCAACATCGCCTATTGCAGAATTGTCTCGCCAATTACCGGCCGCGTCGGTCTTCGCCTGGTCGATCCCGGCAATTACGTGCAGACTACCAATTCTACCGGCATCGCCGTCATCACGCAGTTGCAACCAATCACCGTGATTTTCTCTATTCCGGAAGATGAGCTGCCGGGACTCATGCCGCAATTTAATGCCGGCACCACTCTGGTCGTCACGGCTTATGATCGGGCAAACCTTCGCGAGCTTGCGACGGGGAAGGTCGCCGCTATCGACAATCAGATCGACACTACCACCGGCACCGTCAAGGTACGCGCCCAGTTCGACAATGCAGACAATACGCTGTTCCCCAATCAGTTCGTTAATGTGCGTCTTCTGGTGAAAACGCTGCAAGACGTGGTCACGGTGCCGACGTCGGCCATTCAGCGTGGTGCGCCCGGCGCCTACGTCTATGTCATCAATCCCGAAGACACGGTTTCGGTGCGGCAAATCACGACCGGGGCCGTCGACGGCAATATCACGCAAGTGAGGTCCGGCCTTTCGGCTGGTGATCGCGTCGTCATCGACGGCACCGACCGTTTGCGCGACGGCCTAAAAGTCAGCGTCGCCGCCGAAAGCGGCCAGCCGGTCGCGTCCGGCCATGCAGCCGGCGAAGGCAAAGGTCAGCAACGGCGGCATTCGGGCCATTCTCAAAATCAGCCCGCCGCCGGCAGCCAATAAGCCTCGGCCAGCGAGCGCCATGCGCAGCGGTGAAACGGTGCGATGAACGTCTCCGAACCTTTCATCTTGCGTCCTGTGGGAACGACGCTGCTGATGGCCGCAATCCTGTTGTCCGGCCTGGTCGCCTACTCGTTCCTGCCGCTTTCAACACTGCCTCAGGTCGACTATCCGACCATTCAGGTTCAGACGCTCTATCCCGGCGCGAGTCCGGAAGTGATGACGTCGTCGGTGACGGCGCCGCTGGAGCGCCAGTTCGGACAAATGCCTGGCCTCAACCAAATGACGTCGGCGAGCTCCGCCGGCGCCTCGGTTATCACACTCCAATTCAGTCTCGATCTCAGTCTCGATATCGCCGAGCAGGAGGTGCAGGCCGCGGTC
>DASPWC010000006.1:0-11318 GCA_035622055.1 Xanthobacteraceae bacterium
CGCCGGCATAGCCGATCCGCCAGCCGGTCATGCAATAGGCCTTCGACACGCCGTTCACCGTCAGCGTGCGCTCGTAGAGGCGCGGCTCGAGCTGCGCCGGCGAGTAGAATACAAAATCGTCGTAGACGAGATGCTCGTACATGTCGTCGGCCATGACGTGCACGTGCGGGTGGCGAACGAGCACATCGGTGATCGCCTTGAGCTCGTCGCGCGAATAGGCGGCGCCGGTTGGGTTCGACGGCGAGTTGAAAATGATCCACTTGGTCTTGGGCGTGATTGCCCGTTCCAAGGCCTCGGGCTTCATCTTGTAGCCGGAGTCCAGGGTCGTAACGACAGGAACCGGCTCGCCGCCGGCGAGCAGCACCATATCGGGGTAGCTCACCCAATACGGCGCCGGAATAATCACCTCCTCGCCGGGATTAAGCGTGGCGACCAGCGCATTGTAGAGCACCTGCTTGCCGCCGGTGCCGATGATGATTTGCGACGGCTTGTAGTCGAGCTTGTTCTCACGCTTGAACTTGCGCGACACCGCGGCCTTCAGCTCGGCGATGCCGTCAACCGCCGTATATTTCGACGCCTTGCCCTCGCGGATCGCCTTGATTGCGGCTTCCTTGATGTTATCGGGCGTGTCGAAATCCGGCTCGCCGGCGCCGAGCCCGATGACATCGCGGCCAGCCGCTTTGAGCGCACGCGCTTTATCCGTGACGGCGATGGTTGCCGACGGCTTAATGCGCATGATCTGGTCCGCGAGAAAGGCCATCGCGATTCTCCACCTTTTAAGCGTTTTAAACGACGGCCGCTTGGTATAGCCGCCATCCTGCGCAGGCAAGCGTAAAAGTCCGCGCCGCCTTCAAATCTGCGGCATTTTTCGCGTTCCCGCGGTCCCGCCGCAAAGCGATTTCAGACCGGTCTGTCGCCCACGGTGCTCGCAAAGGGCCGCAACGATGAGATGCGGACCGGCAAGCCTTCGCCGCATAGCCGCCGCCATGACATTGCCGTGCTGGGGGCGTAACACAATTTACGATAGCGGGCGGCATAGGACCTGCGGCAAGGAACTGAAACGCAATGTTCACGCTCTACTCGATGCAGCGCTCAGGGAACAGCTACAAAGCGCGGCTCGCGCTCGCGCAGCTGCGCATACCTTACCGGCTCATCGAGATCGACATTCTCAAAGGTGAGAGTCACACGCCGGAATTTCTCGCCAAAAATCCGAACGGCCAGGTGCCGCTGCTTGAAGTCGCGCCCGGGCGCTATCTCGCCGAATCCAATGCGATCCTTTGGTATATCGCCGGCGGCACGCCGCTGGCCCCCGAAGACCTCATTGGCCGGGCCGAAGCATTGCAATGGATGTTCTTCGAGCAACACAGCCTCGAGCCCAATCTCGGCGCCGCCTACTTTTGGCTCACGCTCGTGAAGGGCGGCCGCGAATTGCAGCAGCATGCGCTGGAAGATTGGATGGAGGAAGGCAATCGCGCGCTGGGCGTCATGGAAAAACACCTCTCGCTGCACGATTATTTCGTCGCCGACAGCTACACCATCGCTGACATTGCGCTCTACGCCTACACCCACGTCGCGCAGCAATGCGACTATGACCTCGCCCCGTTTCCGGCAATCCGCGCCTGGCTCGATCGCGTCGCGCATCAACCCGACCACGTGCCGATGGAGTTTCGGCCGGCCGCAGCGGTACCGGCGCTGTGAAATTCTTCTGGGCGGCTTTACGCCTGCTTTTTTCAGATGCTTTTCGCGATTCGGGATTGCCGTAATCGGACTCGTTAACCATTTGTTAACCAAAAATCACATAATCGCCTTTCTTCTTCAATGGCTTCGCCCAAGTCCACGCGTGATTTTGCGATCACGCAAATTCCGATTCGGATCGCGACACGCGAACTGCCAATGAGGCAACCACCATGACAGAGCTGAGCGGGAAGGTCGGTTTCGCGTCCCCCATCGCCCATAAGAGCTTCGCCAGCCGGCGTCGCGGCGTCGAACTTTTCGCCACCGTCGCGCTTGCCGTTTCGCTTGTCATCGCCGCCACTGCAGTTTCGATCGGCATGGCGCGCGCGCAGGCGCCGATTCATTTAACTTTCACGCTGAAACAAAGCATCGCGAAATTATAGCGCGCGCGGTTATTCCGCCTTGATGCCGGCGCCCTTGATGATCGGCCACCATTTGTCGATCTCGGCCTTCTGATAGGCAGCGAGCGCCGCGGGATTCTGCTGGCTCACCGGGAAGATCACCTGGCCCAGCGCCGCGAGCCGCTGTTGCACGCTGGGATCGGCCAAGGCGCTCATCACAGCGGTATCCAGGCGGTCGACAGCCTCTTTCGGTGCGCCCTTGGTCGTCCACAAGCCGTGCCAGAAAGAAATCGTCGCTCCCGGTATGCCGGATTCGATCATCGTCGGCGTATCGGGTGCCTTCGGCCAGCGTGCATCGCCGAAGACGGCGTAGGCCTTAAGCCTGCCGCCCTGCACATGGGCTAGGCCCGAGCTTGCCTCCAGACAGGCCAGGTCGATCTGGCCGCCGATCAGATCCTGCATTGCCGGCCCGGCGCCGCGATAGGGCACGTATTGGAAAGTCACGCCCGCCTTCTGCGCAAAATAAAGCGCGCACAGATGGCTGGCGCTGCCGACACCAACGGTGCCGAACGTCGTCGGCTCATTGCGCGCCTTGATCCAGGCGATGAGGTCGGTCATCGATGTCGGCGGCAGCGCCGTCTTGCCGACGATCCACAACGGCGAGGCGGCGAGGAGCGAGATCGGCTGCAGATCGCGCGTAATGTCGTAATCGATGGGATAGATCGCGGGCGCGGCGATGTGGCTTGACCATTGGCCGATGCCGATTGTGTATCCGTCCGGCACGGCATGGACGACCCTTCCGGTCGCTAGCGTGCCCGCGGCGCCGCTGAGCGTTTCCACGACGACGGGCTGCCCAAGCGACGGCTGCATGGCGTCGGCCATGATGCGCGCGAGAGTATCGGTTGGGCCTCCCGGCGGGAATCCGACCATCATGGTCACGGGACGGGACGGATAAGTTTGCGCCAAAGCTGCGCCGCCGATGGCGAGGACCGCGATCAGCGCGCCGGCAAGACGCGTTCTCAGCATGGCTTCCTCTTGGTGTTTCCCGCCGCGGACGATGACACGGGTCGTGACAAGCTAAAAGGTCAGCAGCGCTGACTCGTTATCGATGTCGTGTTCTCGCCGAAGTCCGATCGCAACGTGCCGTCCGTTCACCGCCGCGACGTCGCCCGGATTGACGTCGCTTATGGGCCCCCTGTAACCAACCGAAAATGCTTTCACGCTTCGAACGATTCCTGACGCCCACCGCGGCACCGGAAAATCCAGAACCGCCGCCGGGCCTCCTCGGCTTTCTGTGGCACTTTGCCCGCCAGGCTAAATGGCTGTTCGCAGCTTTGTTCGTGGTGGAGCTCTTGGTCGCGCTCAGCGACAGCGCGGTGCCCTTTTTCATCGGCCGCGTCGTCACCATGGTGACCAAAACGCCGCCCGAACGATTCTTGGCCGTCGGCTGGCCATGGCTCCTTGGAATGGCGCTCGTCGTGCTGGTGCTGCGCCCCGCCGTGACCTTCACGCGCTATCTCATCACCAATCAAGCCATTGCCGCTCCGTTCACCGGACTGATCCGCTGGCAATCGCACTGGCACGTGGTGCGGCAAAGCTGGGCGTTCTTTCAGAACGACTTCGCCGGCCGCATCTCCAATCGCGTCATGCAGACCGGGCCGTCGGTGCGCTCCACGCTGACCGCCACCATCACCACCATCTGGTACATTCTCGTCTATGGTGTTTCCGCGATCGGCCTCACCGCCGCCGCTGACCGCTGGCTGGCGCTACCGATACTGCTGTGGTTTTCGGCCTATATCGTCCTGCTCGTTTATTTCGTGCCGCGCATGCGCGAGCGCTCCAAGGTTTCCTCCGAAGCCCGCTCGGCGCTGATGGGGCGCATTGTCGACAGCTACACCAACATCCTGACGGTGAAGCTGTTCGCGCGCGCCAGCGATGAAGACCAATATGTGCGCAAGGCGGTCGACCGCCATGTCGGCTTGTTTTTGGCCGCGCAGCGGCTGGTCACCGCCTTCGGGGCCATCCTCGATATGCTCAATGCGCTGCTCATCGCCGGATCGGGCGCACTGGCGCTCTTGCTCTGGCGTTACGGCGCGGTCGAGGCCGGCGCCATCGCCATGGTTCTGCCGCTGACGTTCCAGCTCACCAATATGTCGCGCCAGATCGCGATGCGGATCACGGAAATTTTCGAGGACGTCGGCGTCGTCCAGGAAGGCATGCTGACGATCGCGCGCCCGCTGCAGCTGCCCGACCCGGCGGACGCGCACCCGCTTACCGTGCGCGCCGGCCGCATCGAGTTCAAGGACGTGAGCTTCGGTTACGGTCGCGAGACCGGCGTCCTGCAAAATTTCAACCTTGCCATCCGGCCCGGAGAAAAGATCGGACTGGTCGGCCGTTCCGGCGCCGGCAAATCAACCGTGGTCAATCTGCTCTTGCGCTTCTTCCACATCGAAGGCGGCGCGATCCTGATCGACGGGCAGGACATATCGGACCTGACGCAAGAATCCTTGCGCGCGCAGATCTCGGTGGTGACGCAGGATACCTCACTGTTGCACCGCTCGATCCGCGCCAATATCGGCTATGGCCGGCCGAGTGCGACCGACGAAGAGATCGAGCGCGCGGCGCGCCTGGCGCACGCACACGAATTCATTCTCGAACTGGAAGACTGGTTCGGCCGGCGCGGTTATGAGACTCATGTCGGCGAGCGCGGGGTCAAGCTTTCGGGCGGCCAGCGCCAGCGCATCGCTATCGCGCGGGTCATCCTCAAGGACGCCCCGATTCTGGTGTTCGACGAGGCGACCTCGGCGCTCGACAGCCAAGTCGAGGCCGCGATCCAATCGAGCCTAGGCACGCTGATGGAAAACAAAACCGTGATCGCGATCGCGCACCGGCTCTCCACCATCGTGCGGATGGACCGTTTGGTGGTGCTCGACCAGGGCCGCGTAGTGGAGCAAGGTTCGCACCGCGAACTGCTTGCCCATAACGGCCATTACGCGGCGCTGTGGCGGCGCCAGGCCGGCGGCTTCATCGACGCGCCCGACCTGGAGGCGGCGGAGTGAGGCGGCGGTGCGGCGTCAGCGAATAAATGGATTGCGGAGCAAATCCTATCGATTTTGTCCTGACTGACCTTCAGCAATCGGTGCGCGGCGCGGTCGAAAAGATTTGCGCGCGCTTTGCCGCCGATTATTGGTTGGAGCGCGACAGCGACGGAAAGTTTCCCGAGGATTTCCATAGCGCGCTTGCCGCCGACGGCTGGCTCGGTGTCTGCATTCCGCAAGCCTATGGCGGCTCGGGCCTTGGCGTCACCGAGGTGGCGCTGATGATGCAGACGATCGCCGAATCGGGCGCCGGCCTTTCCGGCGCTTCGGCTGTTCACATGAACATTTTCGGTCTCAACCCGGTTGCCGTTTACGGCAGCGAGGAGCAAAAACGCCGGATGCTGCCGCCGATCGCCGCGGGCAAGGAAAAAGCCTGCTTCGCGGTGACCGAACCCAAGGCCGGTCTCGAAACAGCGAAGATTCAAACCCGTGCCGAGCGGCGCGGCGACATCTATGTCATCAACGGCGCGAAAATCTGGATTTCGACGGCGCAAGTCGCCGACAAAATGCTGATCCTCGCGCGCACCGCGCCGATCGCCGAAGGACGCAAGCCGACCGAGGGTTTAAGTCTGTTCTACACCGCGCTCGACCGCCGCCACGTCGAGGTGCGTGAAATCGCGAAGATGGGACGCAAAGCGGTCGATTCCAATCAGCTGTTCATCGACGGGCTCGAGGTGGCGGCCGCGGATCGCATCGGCGAGGACGGTCGCGGCTTCGAATATCTGCTTCACGGTCTCAATCCCGAGCGCATTCTGGTCGCCGCCGAAGCGATCGGGCTCGGCCGCGCCGCACTCGCGCGCGCAAGCGCCTATGCCAAGGAACGCGTCGTATTTGGCCGGCCGATCGGAAAAAATCAGGCCATCCAACATCCGCTTGCGCAATGCTGGATGGAGCTCGAAGCGGCCGATCTCATGATGCTGAAAGCCGCCTGGGAATACGACCATGGGATCGCTTGTGATCCGGCGGCAAACGCCGCCAAATTCCTCGCCGCCGAAGCCGGATTCAAGGCCTGCCAAACCGCGATCGCGACTCACGGCGGTTATGGCTACGCCAAGGTATATCACGTGGAACGTTATCTTCGCGAAATCATGATCGCGAAACTAGCGCCGGTCTCGCCGCAACTTATTCTGTGCTACATCGCGGAAAAAGTTCTCGGCCTGCCGAAGTCCTATTGACGCCGAAGCCGAAATTCCATCGTGGCCGCAGCCCGGTCGCAATTCGATGTTAGGGCACGATCCGAAAAGCCTGCCCCGGACGTGATCCGCGGCGGAAACCGGTTCTCCGAAAGATCATGCTCATCAAATAACTACAGCCAATGCGCCAAAAAACGAGGAGACGTTCCATGCATCGTCCGCTTATTGCCGTGTTCACGATTGCCGCTGCAGCGGTGGCGTTCGCGGTTGCGCCGGGCTTTGTCCAGCAAGGTTTGGCGCAGCAAGGTCAGGTGCCGCTGCCGCCAGGCGGCTTCAAACCGCCGCCGCCGGCGCCCATCAAACCCTATCGGCCGCTCGCCGTGACGCCGCCCGCGCCGCTGAGCGATCCGAGCTTCGTGGCGTTTCGCAATCAGCTCGGCCAGATCGCCGTGCACAAAGATCGGGCCGCGCTCGGCAAATTGGTCGTGGCGCAGAACTTCTTCTGGATCCAGGACAAGGATGTCGCCGACCAACACAAATCCGGCATCGATAATCTAGCCAAAGCTGTCGGCCTCGACGGGCAGGAAGATTCCGGATGGCAGACCTTGGCCGGCTTTGCCGGCGAACCTTCGGCGGCCGAGTCGGAACAGCAAAAGGGCGTGTTCTGCGCGCCGGCCGACCCGAAATTCGATCAGAGCGCCTTCGAACAACTCTTCAAGTCAACGCAGACCGATCCCAGCGAATGGGGTTATCCGAACCAAAACGGCGTCGAGGTGCACGCCGCGGCGCAGCCTAATTCTCCCGTGATCGAAAAACTTGGGATGACGCTGGTGCGCGTGTTATCCGACACCGCACCGCCTTCGAGTCCGAACGAGCCGTTTCTCCTGCACGTCGCGACTCCGTCGGGCAAAGCGGGCTTCGTCGACGGTCAAAGCGTGTCGCCGCTGGGCGGCGACCAAATGTGCTACACCAAGCAGGGTGGCGCATGGAAGATCGCCGGTTATCTCGGCGGCGCCTCGCCGTAGCGCGGATTCGCCCCGCTCATTCTCGCGCAAGCGGAAACCGCGGTGAGCTTGTGCTCGTCCCCACTACTCGCGGGAGCAAGCGAGCGCCGTCAATTCAGTGCTTGGCCGACGCCATGGCGGCGACGGATTGCGCGGTTTGGCCGAACAGGATCGCGCGCTCTTCCGCGGTGCGAATGCCGCCCTGACCGGGATTGATCTTCGGCGTCCATTCATAGGCCTTGATCACCGCCGACCGCGCCTTGATCGCTTCGAACCAGCGCTTGAGATGTGGGAAGTCGGCGATGTTCTGGCCTTGCCTCTCCCACGGCACGATCCACGGATAGCAAGCCATGTCGGCGATCGAATAGGAACCGGCGAGATAATCGTGGCCGGCGAGTCTTTTGTTCATTACGCCGTAGAGACGATTGACCTCGTTGCGGTAACGATCCATCGCGTACGGGATCTTGTCGACCGCGTAGTGGCTGAAGTGATTGTTCTGGCCGGACATCGGCCCGAGCCCGCCCATCTGCCAAAACAGCCATTCGAGAGCCGCGGTGCGGCCGCGCAAGTCCTTCGGAATGAACTTGCCGGTCTTCTCGGCGAGATACAGCAGGATGGCGCCGGACTCGAATACCGAAATCGGCTTGCCACCGTCCGCGGGCTGATGATCGACGATGGCCGGGATGCGGTTGTTCGGCGACACTGCCAAAAATTCTCCCTTGAACTGCTCGCCTTTGCCGATATTGACCGGAATGACTTTGTACTCCAGTCCGGCTTCCTCAAGAAAAATTGTTACTTTGTGGCCGTTGGGCGTAGTCCAATAATGTACGTCGATCATGATGGGCCCTATGCTGAAACGAAGATAATGACAAACACTACCGCGCCGATCAGGCGCAATGGAAGCCCGGCGCACGCATTCCTGCCATCCATCGCGACGGCGGATGATTTTTCCTCCGTCCAACCGTCTCCGTCGGGAGCGGCTTTGCAATCGAAAGAAGGACAAACAATGATCACCGAAATCGCGCAGATCGACGTCAAACCGGGGACCGAGGCGGAGTTCGAGAACGGCGTGAAAAACGCCGTGCCGATCTTCAAGCGCGCCAAAGGCCGCCGCGGCATGGAATTGCAGCGCTCGATCGAAAAGCCGAGCCGCTATCGATTGTTCATCGGCTGGGACACGGTCGAGAACCACAACATCGATTTTCGCGGCTCGGCCGACTTTCAGGAATGGCGCAAGCTGGTCGGCCATTGCTTCACCGCGCCGCCAGACGTGGGTTTTGACGCTGCGGTGCCGCCTATCCCCGCGCACGGCGTTCGATATTGGCAATGCGCGCCGGCGCGCCGAATTCGCGGCGGCACACTTCGGCGAGCGCGGCAATCCCAGCGCGGATCGTCTCATGGGACGGATTGGCGAAGCAGAGCCGCGTGCGGCTCTTGCCGTAACTTTGATCGGTCGACCATTCAGCGCCGGGATTGATGGCGACACCGGCCGCAAGCGCCGGCGCGAATAGCTTTTGCGTGTCGACCTGTTCCGGAAATTTGACCCAGAGGAAAATGCCGCCTTTGGGGTCTTCGAATTCGGCGGCCGTGCCGAATTGCTCGTTGAGCGCGTCCATCAAGGTTTCGAGTTTTGCCCGCAAGGCGCGGTTGAGCACCGGCACATGCGCGTCGAAACGCGCCGGGCAGAATGCGCCCAGCACCATCTGTTCCAATGCGCCCGAGCCGGCGTCGGTCTTGAGCGCGAGCATGCGCGACAACAGCGCCCACGGCGCCACGATATAGCCGACGCGCAAGGCCGGCGCGATCGATTTGGAAAACGAGCCGACGTGAATGACGCCGCCATGGCCGCTCATTGCGTAGAGCGCCGGCGGCCGCTTGCCGTCCCAGATCAGATCGGAGTAGCAGTCGTCCTCGAAGATCGGCACGCCATACCGCGCTGCGAGCCGTAGCATTTCCTGGCGGCGTGTTTCGCTCAAGATCGTCCCGGTCGGATTTTGCACGGTCGGAATGGTGTAGATATATTTCGGCCGCACGCCGCGGCTTTTGAGGCCGTCGAGCGCCGCGGCCAGCGCGTCCATGCGCATGCCTTCGCTATCGAGCGGAATGCCGACCGCTTCCACGCCGAGCCGTTGCAAACGCGTCAGCGCGCCCTGATACGTCGCCTGCTCGATAATCACCGTATCGCCGCGCGCCAGGAGAATTCCGTTCACGAGATCGAGCGCCTGCAGCGAGCCGGAAGTGATGAGAATTTCATCCGCGTCACAGCGGATGCCGGCGCTGCGCCTGAGCTTTTGCGCGAGAAATTCCCGCAGCGGCTTGTAGCCGAGCGGTCCGCTCGAAACGCCGTAAGTCGCCAGCGTGCGGCCCTCGCGCGCCAGAACGTCGTTCATTGCCTTGATCAGGCCGTCGAGCGGGACCTGGTCGGCATCGATGTGCCCGCCGATGAAATTATATTCGGCAAAGCCGTTCCACTTGGCCGCGGGCGCCGGCAGGCCGGAAGCGAAAAGCGGCGCGAAATCGAGCGGAGCAGCGTACTCGTTCATGGACGCTTCCTCTTGGATTGCCGCTGGCGGGAATGAGCGGCAGAGTGAACTCACTAAAGCGAAATGATTTAGGTCGAATTGTATTTCGCTTCAGGTATGCGCCTTTCGGGATCATGCTTGAGGAGCTAATTAGCCAAGACAATAGCCCATGTCATCGAGCCCATATCATCAAGCGCATGTCATCGCTATTCTTTTTCATGGCTATTCTTTTTCATGGCTATTCTTTTCATCCCGCCTGGTTGCCGGAACCTCCTTTATGCATCGTCTCGGACTGCTCGTCCTGCTCGCGCTATGGCCTTTGAGCTTTGCCACGGGCGCGGCCGCGCAATATCCCGACCATCCGATTCGCATGATCGTGCCGCAGGCCGCCGGTAGTTCGACCGATACGCTCGCGCGCGTGATCGCGGCAGCATTGTCGGAAGACCTGAATCAGCAAGTCGTCGTCGACGATCGCCCGGGAGGAGCGTTGACGCTCGGCCTTGATCTCGCGGCAAAATCTCCACCGGACGGCTATACGCTGCATGGGCCGATTGGTGCGCTCGCCATCACCACCCATTTGGTCGCGCCTTTGCCTTACGACGTGGAGCGCGACTTTACGCCGATCGCCCTCGTCTCGCGCGGCCAGCTTCTGCTCGCGGTGTCGCCGGCGACGCCGTTTCATTCGGCGCGATCGCTGATCGACTATGCCGAGGCGAATCCCGGCAAGCTCCTCAACGCGTCATCGAGCAACGGATCGCCCGGCCATGTCGGCGGCGAATTGTTCAAGTTCATGACCGACACGCAAATCGTCCATGTGCCGTACAAGGGCGGCGCCCCTGCAATCAACGATCTCATCGCCGGGCGCGTGCAGCTGATGTTCGAAAGCCTCAGTTCCATCGCACCGTTCGCCCGCTCCGGCGCGGTGCGCGCGCTTGCGGTCAGCGGCGACCATCGCTCGCCCGGATTTGCCGATCTGCCGACCGTCGCCGAGGCCGGCGTTCCCGGCTATTCCGCGCCGACCTGGGCGGGCGTGATTGCGCCGGCTGGCGTGCCGCAATCGATCGTCGAGGCGCTCAATGCCGTCATCAATAGGGCCATCCACGCCCCGGCCATGACCCAATTCTACGCCACCACCGGCGACGAAACGGCCGGCGGTACGCCAAAGGAATTCGCAAGCCTGATCGCTTCCGATTCCAAGAAATGGGGCGAGGTGATCGAGCGTGCCGGGATTAAATTCGAATAGCAGCGTCATTCCGAGGCCGAGTGAAGCCCGAGGAACCCGGAATCCATGTCCGCGGGACTATGGACTGCGGATTTGCCGTTTTGCGGCAATGCGGAACGACACGCGTCACTTTCCTCCCTGCGAGACTCGACCCATATTGTGAGCATGGCGAAAGGCCCCGATCGGCCGCGCGCGCCGAGTGGGCGCGATCCGGCAAAGCATTCGAAAAAGGACCCGGCAAAGCCGACGCGAGCCAAGGCGTCG
>DASPWC010000007.1:0-3551 GCA_035622055.1 Xanthobacteraceae bacterium
CTGCAGCTAGGACGATGTTAACAAGATTTCTTAACCGCCCCCTTACCATAGCGGGACCTCATGTTCGCCGGAAATCATAGCGAAATTCTGAAGCGGTTACCCGATTTTAACCACAATGCGCCCACGGACTTTGCCTTCGACTATGCGACGGCCCGCGGCGATGACTTCGTCAAGCCCGATTTCGCTTGCCATCGCCGCAATTTTCGACCGATCGAGGTCAGTCGCGAGGCGTCGCCAGGCCTCCTGCCGCATCGGAAGGGGACACATGACGGAATCGATACCGATGAGCGAGACGCCACGCAGAATGAATGGCGCGACCGTTGTGGGTAAGTCCATGCCGCCGGCGAGACCGCAAGCCGCGACCGCGCCGCCGTACCGTGTCATCGACAGCACGTTGGCGAGTGTCGTCGACCCGACGGCGTCGATCCCCCCCGCCCAGCGCTCCTTGCCGAGCGGACGCACGGGACCCGTCAGCTCCTTGCGTTCGACGATCTCGCCAGCGCCAAGCGCCTTGAGATAGTCGGCTTCCTCAGGCCGTCCCGTCGAGGCAGCGACGGTGAAGCCAAGCTTGGCAAGAAGCGCGACCGCCACCGATCCAACCCCGCCTGCCGCACCGGTCACAATGACCGGTCCGTGTGCCGGTGAAAGACCCGCCCGTTCGAGCGCCATGACCGCCAGCATCGCGGTATAGCCGGCCGTACCGATTGCCATAGCGGTGCGCGCATCTATGCCGGCAGGTAGCCGCACCAGCCAATCGCCCTTCACGCGCGCTTTTTCGGCATAGGCGCCCAGATGCGTTTCGCCCAGCCCCCAGCCGTTGAGAATGACCTTGTCGCCCGCTTTCCAAGCCGGATGCGAAGAGGATTCGACGGTGCCGGCAAGATCGACTCCGGCGATCATCGGGAAGCGCCGCACCACCGGAGCCTTGCCGGTCAGCGCCAAGCCATCCTTGTAATTGACCGTCGACCATTCGACGCGAATGGTGACGTCGCCATCCATTAAATCCTTGTCGTCGAAATCGGTAAGCCGCGCCGTCTGGCCGGCATCCGTTTTGTCGATGACGATCGCCTTAAAGGTGGTCATGGCAATAATCCTACGCTTTGCCGCCGCGGCCAGTCCAATCCGGCGGCCCGCACCTTCGATACGCGAAGCAGCGGAAAGCGGCCCGTCGACACGGCGGCGGTTTGAAAAGACAGCAATTTGAATGCGGCCCGCCGGCGACTGTTCACGCCGGCGCAACAGCGATGCGCGCCACGGGTTTCTCGACGATCGGCATATTGATCAGCGCCGAGAGGACGCCGAACAGGATCGCAAGCCACCACACCATGTTGTACGAACCGGTGCGGTCGAACACGAGGCCACCCAGCCAGACGCCGAGGAAGCCGCCGACTTGGTGGCTGAAGAAGGCGAAGCCGGCGAGCGTGGCAAGCCATCGCGTGCCGAACATCAAAGCAATGATGCCGTTGGTTGGGGGCACCGTGGAAAGCCACATCAGTCCCATGACCGCTCCGAACATGATGCAGGTAAACGGCGTAACCGGAAACGAGATGAACACGAGGATCGCGCCCGCTCGAATGAAATAAATTATCGACAGCAGATAGCGCTTCGGCATGCGGTCGCCGAGCCAGCCCGCCGTGACGGAACCGACAATATTGAAAAGCCCGATTGTCGCGATGGTCCAGCCGCCGACCTGCGCCGACAGCCCGCGATCGACAAGATAGGCTGGCATGTGCACGGTGATAAATTGCAGCTGGAAACCGCAGGTGAAGAAGCCGAGCACCAGCAGCACGTAGGAGCGGTGAGCGAACGCTTCGCCTAATGCCTGACGCAGCGACTGCGATCCACCGGCATGCGTTGCTTCCGAGGGCGGCGTCGCCAAAGCGGTCGAAAGCGGCAGCACGGCCAGCATGCTCACGGCGAAGATTATGAGCGTTTGCTGCCAGCCGAACGCGTCCATTAGCGCGACCGCCACGGGTGAATAGAGAAATTGTCCGAACGAACCCGCCGCGGTGCCGAAGCCGAATGCCCGCGAACGGTATTGCAGCGGCACAATCTTGCCGAATGCCGCAAGCACGACTGGAAACGAGCAGCCGGCCAGGCCGAAACCGATGAGCACGCCGGCAGAGAGGTCGAGCATGGGTGCGCTGGTGGCGTGCGCCATCAGAACAAGCCCAAGCGCATAAAGCAGCGCACCGCCGCAGAGCACCCGCACGCTACCGAAGCGGTCGGCGATGATGCCGCCGAGCGGTTGACCAACGCCCCACAGCAAATTCTGCAAGGCAAGCGCAAAGGCGAATACGTCGCGTCCCCAATGGTTGGCCGCCGAAAGCGGGGTGAGAAAGAAACCGAGCGTCGAGCGCGGGCCGAATGCAATAAGCGCAATCAGGCTGCCAAAGCCGATCACGAGCGTCGGGGTCCGCCAGCTGGCAATGATTTTGGTGTCGTCCTTCATAGCGGCCTTGCGAAGATGCGATCCGAAAAGTTGCGCAGCATAAGGCGTCAATTCGGATGTCCCAAACGAATATTGCGTTTCTCCCGGGGCCCTTCACGCATAGCTGTTCCGCCACCCGGGCGGATCAAACGCCGGACCAGCGGCGTTCGGACGCTAGCGTTTGCCATAGTCGCGCGCAGTGACTATGGAATTTGTACCGGAAGACCGTCGAAAAATTGCCCAAGGTGCCAATGTCGCTTTTGTGTTCGGGTGCATTCCTGTCGCCGCTCGAGATCGAGGCGGCGGTGACGCATGCGCTGGCGGAGGACTTGGGGCGAGCGGGCGATATCACTTCGATCGCGACAATCCCGGAGGATCTAACGGGGCGCGCCGTCCTTGTGGCACGGGAGGCGGGCGTAATATCCGGGCTGCCGATCGTTGCGGCGGCATTCCGCCGCTTATCTCCGGAAATCGAGATCGCATCCGATAGGCGCGATGGGGAAAGCGTCGAGAACCGCGCCAGACTGATGACGATTGCGGGCAATGCGCGCGCCATTCTCGGCGCCGAACGTGTCGCGCTCAATTTTTTGGGTCACCTCTCCGGCATCGCCACGGCGACATCGGCTTTTGTCGCGCGAATTTCACACACCAAAGCCCGCATCATCTGCACCCGCAAGACAACGCCCGGGCTGCGCGCGCTCGAGAAATACGCGGTGCGTTGCGGCGGCGGCTATAATCATCGTTTCGGTCTCGACGACGCGATCCTGATCAAGGACAATCACATCGCGGTAGCCGGCGGCATCAAGGCCGTGCTCACGCGCGCTAAAAATGCCGCCGGGCATCTCGTCAAGATTGAGATCGAGGTCGACTCGCTCGATCAACTTAAGGAGGTGCTCGATGTCGGGCTTGCCGATGTCGTACTGATCGACAATTTCGATCTTGAATCGATGCGCAAAGCCGTCGCGATGGTGGCGCGACGACTTGTTATCGAGGCATCGGGCGGTATCACGCTCGCGAGCGCTGCGGCGATCGCCGAAACCGGCGTCGATTATCTGTCATCGGGCGCGCTCACACATTCGGTGAAGAACCTCGATGTCGGGCTCGACATCGCGATGTGACC
>DASPWC010000008.1:0-4730 GCA_035622055.1 Xanthobacteraceae bacterium
ACTGCATCCGCACCTATTCGATCGAAAACGGTCTCGATCAAATACCGGCAATCGCGCAGCGCCACGGATTGAAAGTGCTGCTAGGCCTGTGGCTGTCGAGCAAGCCGGAAAAGAACCGCCATCAGGTGGAGACAGCCATCCGGCTGGCCAAAACGTTCCCGGCGACCATTCGCGCCGTCATCGTCGGCAATGAGGTCTTGCTGCGCGGCGAGTTGTCGGTGGCCGACCTGACGGCCTTCATTCGCGAAGTCAAATCGAAAGTCTCGATGCCGGTCACTTATGCCGACGTTTGGGAATATTGGCTGCGCTATCCCGACCTGCAAAGCGCGGTCGATTTCGTCACGATCCATATTTTGCCCTATTGGGAGGATTTTCCGTTGCCGGCGCCGGCCGCTGCCGCGCATGTCGAGGCAATCCGCAAAAAGGTCGCGGCCGCGATTCCGAACAAGGAAGTTTTCATCGGTGAAATCGGCTGGCCGAGCGCCGGACGCATGCGCGAAGGGGCGCTGCCTTCGCTCTCGAACCAAGCGCGCGTCGTCAGCGAAACACTGGCGCTGGCGCAGCGCGAGAATTTTCGTGTCAATGTCATCGAAGCTTTCAACCAGCCCTGGAAGCGATGGCTGGAAGGCGCAACAGGCGGCTACTGGGGAATTTTCGATCGCGCAACGGGAAAGCCCAAATTCAGTTTCAGCGGTAGCGTCTCCAATCATCCGCACTGGCGCGGGCAGGCGCTTGCCGGCATCCTCCTCGCCGGCGTGATTTTCGGGAGTGCGTTCGCAACCAATCTCAGTAAATTGGCCGGTTCGCTGTTGTGGCCGCGGATCGCACTATTTTCGTCTTTGCCGGCCGTGTTGTTTGGATGGACGCTGGAACGAATCCCGATCGACAGTTTCAGCGCCGGCACCTGGCTCCGCGCCCTTGCTTTCGCGGCCGTTGCCGCGTTTGCTCCAATCGTGTGCGCCGTTGCTTACGCGGCGGGCCGAAGGCAACCGACATTCGCGGCGATCTTGAGCCACGAGGACGCGGCAGGCGACCCGATCGCATTCGCGCTCGGCGCTTGCTTGATCGCGCTTACGCTTCTGTCGATCGAGACTGCGCTCGGCCTGGTCTTCGATCCGCGCTATCGCGATCTGCCGTTTGCACCGCAGAGCGGCGCGGTCTTCGGCTTTTTGCTGCTATCGCTGTTGTCGCCGCGGCCGGCGGGAGCGCGCGCGGCAGCCGAGAGACTAGCGGCGGCCGTGCTTGCGGCGTCCGCCGTTTACATCGCGCTCGATGAAACATTCGCCAATTGGCAAGCCGTCTGGCTTTGCGCGGGACTGATCGGTCTGGCCGTCATTTTGGCGCGGGCGCGGGACGTCCAAGACTAAGGATCAAAAAGCCCGCGGCGAGTGCCGAAAGATCGGCATTATGCATCACGACGCCATAAGCCCCGGCGGCAAGCGCCACCGCTACGAGCACGATCGAAGGTCGCACCAGATTGAGCAGCGCCGCGGTCAGCGCCACGCCGCCGAAAATGTCATGAGTATAGAGCGCTATGGATAGGCGGAACGCGCTGCAGAGCCAGGTACTCAGGCCGGCCCGACAGGCAAGCTCCACATTCGGATTCTCGATCGCCATATAGCGCACATAGAGAGCCTGACCGACCGCCAAGAAGGAGACGATTAGAAGCCAGCTCGTCTGACGAGCGGTCGGCAGGAAAAGCGGTCGGCGCATCGGTGATTGGCTTCGAGGCTTGGCTTCGGTTCTCGGCGTCCGTTATTTGCAGGCGCGGGAATTCCGCGCGTTATCGCAAGAATACCTACCACATCCGCCGCAGCATGATCGGGAAAGTTTCCGCAACGATCCTGGCCTTGATGGCTCCAAGCCCCTTGAGGACCCAAGCCTTGACTCGAGGCTTGCGCCGCCGAATCCGTGCTAAGAGATCGTGCGGAGGTTGTGATGGTCGCTCGAACGTGCCTTGCGATCGTACTCGCGGCAGGTGAGGGCACGCGTATGCGCTCGGCGCGGCCCAAAGTGCTGCATGCGATTGCCGGCAGGTCGCTGCTCGCGCATGTCCTCGGCGCCGTCGCCGATGCCGGCGTTATGGAAACCGCGGTCGTTGTCGGACCAGACGACACGGCTGTTGCCGCCGAGGCAAAGCGCGTTTCGCCGGATGCGGAGTGCTTCGTGCAAAAGCAGCGGCGGGGAACCGCGCATGCAGTGCTGGCGGCGCGGCGCGCAATCGAACTGCATCCCGATGACATTATCATCGTTTATGGCGATACGCCGCTTATTCGGTCGGCAACCCTGTTGCGGCTGCGCGAGGCGATCGCGGAGGGCGCCGCCGTTGCCGTGCTCGGCTTTCGCGCGGCGGACCCGGCTGGCTATGGGCGATTGATCGTTGCAGGCGACGAGCTTGTTGCCATACGCGAAGAGCTGGACGTTGACGCGAACGAGCGCGCGGCCGCGCTGTGCAACGGCGGCATCATGGCGATGGCCGGCGCTACCGCGCTTGCCATCGTGGACCGGATCGGCGATCAGAATCGAAAACGCGAGTTTTATCTGACCGATGCGATCGAGATCGCGCGCGGCATGAAGCTTCGCGCGGTCGCGATCGAGGTCGAGGAGGACGATATGCGCGGCATCAACACCAAAAAGCAACTTGCCGAAGCAGAAGCCATCGCGCAGCAGCGCCTGCGGCAGGCCGCGCTCGACGCCGGCGTCACGCTGGTTGCGCCGGAAACCGTGCATCTGTGCGCCGACACCAAATTCGGACGCGACGTCGTGATCGAACCCTATGTGGTGTTCGGCGAGAAAGTCACGGTCGAGGACGGCGCAATCATTCATTCCTTCTCGCACGTTGCCGGCGCGCATGTCGGCAAGGGCGCCTCCGTGGGGCCGTTTGCTCGTCTGCGCTCCGGCACGCGGCTCGGCGAGGGCACACGGATTGGAAATTTCGTCGAGGTCAAGGGAAGCCGCCGTTGAGGCAGGCGCCAAGGCCAATCATTTGAGCTATATCGGCGACGCATTCGTCGGAGCCAACGCAAATGTCGGCGCGGGTACGATTGCCTGCAACTACGATGGACCGAGATAGGCAAGGATGCCTTTATCGGCTCGAATTCGGCGCTGGTTGCGCCGGTCCGGATCGGCGACGGCGCCTATGTCGGCTCCGGCTCGGTAATCACCCAGGACGTGCCGGCCGACGCGCTGGCGCTCGGGCGAAGCCGCCAGACCGTTAAGGAAGGTTGGGCGTCGCGCTTGCGCGGGCTTAAGAGGCTCGGCAAAAAGAAAGCCTAAAGGACCAGAAGGCCGGTGTTAGGGATCGGATGCGGTTCGAGACCCGATCGCTATGACCTGATATGGTTCTCGCTTCCCGATCCTTGATTGCTGATCTGACTCGAATGTGCGGAATAATTGGAATCATCGGACAGGAGCCGGCTGCTCCTCAACTTATCGACGCGCTCAAGCGCCTCGAATATCGCGGCTACGATTCCGCGGGCGTTGCCACGCTCGAGAACGGCAAGCTCACGCGGCGGCGCGCCGAAGGTAAGCTGAAAAACCTGGAGAGCAGGCTGGCGCGAGAGCCGCTCCAAGGCACGATCGGCATCGGGCACACCCGCTGGGCGACCCACGGCCGCCCTACCGAAAACAACGCCCATCCACACGCGACGGAAAAATTAGCGGTCGTGCACAATGGCATCATCGAGAATTTCAGCGAGCTGCGCCGCGAGCTGGAGCAAAACGGCGCCGAATTCGCGACCGAAACCGACACCGAGGTCATTGCGCACCTGGTGACGCAGGAAATGAACAAAGGTGCGTCACCAGTCGAGGCCGTCAAGGCGGCGTTGCCGCGATTGCGCGGCGCCTTCGCCTTGGCCTTTTTGTTTGCGGGCGAAGACAACCTTCTGATCGGCGCACGAAAAGGTTCGCCGCTTGCGATCGGTTTCGGCGACGGTTCGATGTATGTCGGGTCCGACGCGATCGCGCTCGCGCCCTTCACCGATCAAGTCAGCTATCTCGAGGACGGCGATTGGGTGATCATCACGCGAAAAGGCGCCGAAATACACGACAGCGGTGGCGCTATTGCGCAGCGCGCCGTGCTCAAGTCGCAAGCCTCGGTGCTCCTCATCGACAAGGGCAACCATCGCCATTTCATGGCAAAAGAAATTCACGAGCAGCCTGAAGTCGTCGGCCACACGCTGGCGAATTATCTCGACATGGCGGCCGAGCGGGTAAATCTCCCGAACAAGCTGCCGTTCGATTTTCGCGTGCTCAGCCGGATTTCGATCGCCGCCTGCGGCACCGCCTATTACGCCGGCATGGTGGCGCGTTACTGGTTCGAGCAGTTTGCGCATTTGCCGGTCGATGTCGACATTGCTTCCGAATTCCGTTACCGCCACGTGCCGATGACGACGGGCAATCTGTCGATCTTCGTTTCGCAATCCGGAGAAACCGCCGACACGCTTGCTTCGCTGCGTTATGCGCGCGCCCATAAGCAGCATGTCCTCTCGGTCGTGAACGTGCCGACCTCGAGCATCGCGCGCGAAAGCGATCTTGTTATGCCGACGCTGGCCGGGCCGGAAATCGGCGTCGCATCCACCAAGGCTTTTACGTGCCAGTTGGCGGCGCTTGCTTGCCTCGCGATTGCGGCCGGCCGCGCCCGTGGCGTGCTCGATGAAAGCGACGAAAAAGCGCTGGCGCATGCTTTGATCGAAATGCCGCGTCAGCTCAACGACGCTTTGGCGCTCGAG
>DASPWC010000009.1:0-10723 GCA_035622055.1 Xanthobacteraceae bacterium
AGAATACGAAATGAAGCATTTCCTCCTGGAGGGACAGCACCTTGTTCCCTTCGAACAACGCGCTCCCGAGCTGGTGGCCGCGCATCGCAAATTCTTGCAGCAGGGTTACGACGATGGTCGCTTCCTCGTGTCCGGTCCCTCGGTCCCGCCCACGGGAGGAATCCTGATAGCTCGAGCGGAATCGCTCGATGAATTAAATGAGTTTTTAGCCGAAGAGCCGTACTGCAAAGCGAAGGTAATGCGCTTCAGCAAAATCACCGAATTTAATCCGGTGCAGCACCAGCCGATTCTGAAGGATTGGTTTGGAGTGCGATGACGTGAAAAGCTTGTTTCCGGTTACACGCAGTCATTGCCGGACGATCACCTGACGTCCGTTCTACCCGCGACAGGTCATAAGCGGACATTCGCCGGATTCGAATAGAGTAACGGCCATCCAACGAAACTAACTTGACCGGGTACGGTCAATGAAGAAAACTCGAATTCTTCTAGCGGCTGCGGCCGCGATAGTCGCTGCCCATGCTGCGCAGGCTGCTTCCATGGAGTCTACTTCCGCTACGACAACCTATCACCGCGTTGCAGTTGATGGCGTCGGCATCTTCTACCGCGAAGCCGGTGCGAACGACGCGCCAACGATCGTGCTACTGCACGGATTTCCTTCTTCCTCCCGCGAGTTCGATACGCTCATCCCTTTGCTTGCTACACGCTACCACCTGATAGCCCCGGACTTCCCGGGTTTCGGTCAGAGCGATGCTCCTCCGCCATCGTCATACGCGTACACATTCGACCAAATGGCGAAGACGACCAACAATCTGCTCGAGCAACTCAAGATCTACAAATACACGTTCTTCCTTCATGACTACGGCGGGCCGGTTGGCTTTCGCATCATTTTGGCGCACCCAGAGCGGCTCCAAGCTCTCATTGTCCAGAACGCCAACGCGTACAAGGAAGGCCTGGGCGCCAAGTGGGCCGGTATCGCGGAGTATTGGGCCGATCCGAAGGCGCATCGAGAAGTGTTCGATGCGTTTGTGTCACTAGCGGCGACCGAACAGCGTCATACCCTCGGTACCTCGCATCGCGATCGTTACAACCCGGACACCTGGACCGACGAGTACGCGCACCTATCGAGACCCGGCCAACAAGAGATCCAGGCGAATCTGTTGTACGACTACCGGACGAACGTCGCTGCGTATCCGGCGTGGCAAGCGTGGTTGCGCGAGCGTAAGCCGCCGACTTTGGTGGTCTGGGGGCGGAACGATCCCTCGTTCATTGCCGCTGGGGCGGAGGCGTACAGGCGCGATCTGCCGCACGCCGAAATCCATCTGCTCGACGCTGGCCATTTCGCCCTCGACGAGAAGAACGACGAGATCGCGAGTCTCATTCTCGAGTTCTTGTCCAAGCACCCCGTCTACCGTTAGGACCGCCCGTGGTCCGCCTCAAAAATGACTCGGGTTGATTTTGTGCAGCCGCGTCAGGCGACGGCCTATTCACGAGTACCGCAAACGTACGCAGTCATCTTCGGCGCTGGCATCACTCTTGCTTGTGCATCCCCAGGCTTCCTCCGGTGGTCCGCCAATAGGCACCGAGAAGGGACCGCCCGTCCGACAAAGGCAACGCGTAAAGAGTCGGCGGCGGCTGCTCATCGTCCGACGGTGACCGGCAGACTCACAGATCTGTGATCGAACGTCGGCATCCCGGCGCGTCGTGCGTCCGTAGCTAACGGTGCGCCGCAATCTTAGGCGCTCCGGTTAGCTGATCCGGTACTCAAAGGAAAAAGATCGCGGAGACCGCGTTAATGTGGAGCAACCTCGGTCCGATCAGATTCAACATGGTTGTGGATCATATCCCGAAGCAAGCCGGGGTATACAAGCTGACCTTTAGGTTGTGGGGTAAGTCTTACACTTACATCGGCGAAGCTGGCGTTCGCGGCTTGCGCGCACGTATCGGCGACCACACAAACCACCCTCCGGCGGCAGGCGACAAGGCGGAGCATCTTTTGCATGATCTTCTGCAAGAAGCCGGCGAGGCCGATCTATCCGTCTGCTGCACCGGGGTAACTTTGGACGAGCAAAAAGCGCGGCACAAACTTGAGAAGGAAGCAGTTGCCGCAACTCAGCAGGAACGCTCGATGTGCCTCAACACAGGCGGTTACGCGATCGATGTTCGGATGCGGCGTTTTGTACTCAAAAGTGAAGAGAGAATGCTTCTCAGGTACCTGGAACGCGTTCGTACAAAGCTGGCCCAAATTGTTTAGAGCGCGATTCGGAAAAGGCAGCCCCGGAGGCAACGCAATGGGTAAATCAGTTCTCTGAAAAAGATCATGCCTCATCAAATACCCGCAGCTGCAATCGATTCAGCTTCAAACGATTGCGCTCCAGGTCGGATCCCGCGTCCGGTCCACGTGCGTCTACGCGGCCGCGACGGCGTTGGCCTTGTTCAACAAAGCTTCAGCCATCCGAATGCTGGCAATGTCGATGAGCCGGCCGTCGAGGGACACCGCGCCTTTTCCTTCCTTGGCGGCATGGTCCATCGCTTCCAATATCCGCCGCGCCTTGGTGACTTCCGCTTCCGACGGCGTGAAGACACGATTTGCCAGCTCGATCTGTGACGGGTGGATCGCCCATTTACCTTCATAGCCGAGGACGGCCGCGCGCTTCGCCGCGGCGAGATATCCATCGGCATCCGAAAAGTCGCCGAACGGACCGTCGATTGGCCGCAAGCCATACGCGCGGCACGCGATCAGCATTCGCGTCTGCGCAGCATGCCACTGGTCGGCCCAGAAGTAGTTCCGTCCGCCCTCGGAATCCTTGTCGGCCAAAACGCCGTAGTCGGGATTGACGCCGCCGATGACGGTCGTTCGCGCCCGGGTCGAGGCTGCATAATCGGCTACACCGAACGACATCGCTTCGAGCCGCGGGCTCGATTTCGCGATCGCCTCTACATTGGCCATCCCCAGCGCGGTCTCGATCAGCACTTCGAAGCCGATGCGCTTTTTGCGCTTTTTGGCGGTTTCGATCTGAGTCACAAGCATGTCGAGCGCGTAGACGTCGGCGGGCACCCCGACTTTCGGGATGAGGATCATGTCCAGACGCGGACAGGTTTCGACGACGTCGACCACGTCACGATACATATAATGCGTATCGAGACCGTTGATGCGCATCATCATCGTCTTGGTGCCCCATTCGACGTCGTTGAGCGCCGCAATGACATTGCGGCGCGCTTGTTCTTTGTCGCTAGGAGCTACGGCATCCTCGAGGTCGAGGAAGATGATGTCGGCCTTGGATTTTGCCGATTTTTCAAAAAGAGAAGGGTTCGAACCGGGCACAGCCAGTTCCGAGCGATGCAGCCGCGGTCGCGCCTGCTCAATGAGGGTAAAACTCATGATAAACTCCTCCTCATGGATTTAACCGGTGATGCCGAGACCCGCGGCGATGCAGTTGATCGATAGCAGAAGGGCGGACTTCAATTCCTCCTTCGCCTGCTTGTCTCGCGCGGCGCGGAAACGGCGCAGGAGTTCGACCTGCTCGCGATTGACCTGATTGATGATGGGCAACCGGCTATTGAGCCGCTCACGATATTCCGGGAAGCGCTGCGCGATCTCCTCCCCGCCGGTGATGCGCAGGATCGCGTCGTGGGTCAGCATGTATTCGCTTTCGATCGTCGAGAAGATTGTCCCGCGCAGCCCCTTATCGGCGACGAGGCTCGCATACTGACCGGCAATGGAAAGGTCGACGAAAGCAAGGGTCTTCTCCACCTCGTCGATGATGAGCCGGAACAGCCGCGACTCCTTGAACATGCGGCCCAACAATTCCCTTCCGCGCTCGCCTCGAACTTCGAGGAAGCTCGCCAGGCCGCTGCCCACGCCATACCACCCGGTAATCACATGACGGTTCTGCGCCCAAGCGAACACCCACGGGATAGCGCGCAGATCGGCCAAGCTTTGTCCGCCGAACCGGCTGGCCGGCCGAGACCCGATATTCAACAGTGAGATTTCCTCGAGCGGACTTGCCGCTTGAAAGTAGGCAACAAGATCCGGATCGCTTACGAGACGGTGATAGACGGCGTGGGAGGCGCCCGATATCGCTTCGATGGCGTCGTCGAATTCGGCCTTCGGAATGAGCGCTTCCTCGCGCTCGGATTTCAGCGCATGCTCAAAAACGCTGCTGGCCAGGAGCTCGATCTGATAGGCGGCGGTGCCGCGGTTGGCGTATTTGAATGAGACCACTTCGCCCTGTTCGGTAACGCGGAAACGGCCCCGGATCGATCCTGCCGGCTGCGCCGCAATGGCGCGGCCGGTGGGCGCGCCGCCTCGGCTGACCGAACCGCCGCGGCCATGAAAAAAAGCAATCGAGATTCCCGATTCCTCGCCAAGCCGGGTTAACTTCGACTGCGCCTTGGCCAATTCCCAGTTCGACGCCACAAAGCCGCCGTCCTTATTGGAATCGGAATAGCCGATCATGACTTCCTGAACGCCGCCCTGCCAGCGCGCGCTGCGTCTAACCAACGGAATCTCCAGAAGGGAGCGCATGATCGCGGGCGCGGCGCGAAGATCGGTGATGGTCTCGAACAAAGGCACAATCGGCACGGGACAGATTTCGACGCCAGCAGCGTCGAGAAAGAGACCCGCCTCCTTGGCCAGTACATAGGCTCCAAGAATGTCGGAAACAGAACGCGTCATGCTCAGGATGAAACTACCGAAGGCCTCGCGATCGAGCTTAAGCCGCATTTCGCTAACCAGCCTGAACATCGCCAGCGTATCTTCGGCTTCGCGGGGCATTCCGGCTAGCGTGCGATCGCCTTGACGCGGCCGGGCGAGCTCGGCGAGCAACCAGGCTTGCCATTCCTGAGACGTGGACTCCGGCGGCTCGCCGCCGTCTCGAACTGTCGCACGCCACAGCGCTTGCAGAGCTTGCGTGGTGCGAGTCGTATTTTCTCGCAAATCGAGACGCGCGGTGCCGAACCGGAAGGTCTCAATCGCCCAGCGCACGGGTCGTACAAGATTGACGGCAAGCGACGAGCAGTTTGAATCGAACAGCGCCTTTTCCAGTATGCGCAACTCCACGATCAGCTCGTCGGCGCTGGTGTAGTGCGGCCGCGCATTCCCCCTGCTCTGAATCGACGGGATCGACTCGTCGAGCTTATGGAGTATGCAGGTCAAATATTGCCGGTAGGGTTCTCCGGGGTTGCGAGCGCTAATCCCGACGGGATCGCCGCTAGCCTCGAGCTGGCGATTGAGTTCGTGTCTGAAGTCATCGGGAATTGGTTGAGCGTGTTCGCTGATCGACAGCACGCCCGCCAATTCGGCCAGCCGGCGCTTGTAGTAATGCATCCCGGCAAGCGCGTGCTCGCACAATGCGTTTCGGGTTACCGAATTGGTAACGAAGGGGTTGCCGTCGTGATCGCCGCCAATCCACGAGCCGAATTGGAAGAACGGCGTCACCTCGAAACGAGCCTCGGGATAGTATTGATGGAGCGCCCGCTCGAAAGAGGAAAGCATTTCAGGGACGACATCGAACAAGGTCTCTTCAAAAAAATGCAATCCCCAGGCGACTTCCTGTTCAACTGTGGATTTTTCGAGACGCAGTTCGCCGGTTACCCATAGCAACTCGATCTGGTCTCGCAGCGCATCGACAAGGCTGCTGCGCTCCCGCGTCGTCCAGCGCGGCACGTCAAGCTCTCTGAGCAACAGATATATTTTGCGATGCTTCTCCAGGACGGTGACGCGTTTTGCCTCGGTAGGATGTGCGGTGATTACCGGCCTAATACGCAGCGTCGCGAGTCGGGATTGGATGGCTTCGGCGCTTGTGCCGGAGCGGGAGGCTTCGGCCAGCACATAGTCGAACGTCCCGCGCAGCCGATCGCGGCCGCGCGTGCTTTCGATTTGCCGGCGCTGGTGCATTGCCGCGGCTTGCTCCGCGATCGAAAGGAGTTGAAACCAGATCCCTTGAGCCTGCAGAGCGCGCCCCATGAGCGCCGGAGTGAAGTCATTTGCCGTCGCAACGCCGCAAAGAACCTCCGCGATCTCGGGCTGGTGCCGGTTGGCGACGTCAAGGAGAAGTTTGAACAAGAGGCTGGCCGCCCCTTTGACCGAGGTAACGGTTGCGGTCGACGGCGCGTCCGATGACCGCTCTGCGTCCGACGTTTCTGCGTCCGATAAATGCTCAACGGTCTGGATCATGGAATCTCTGCCCACTCACCGCTTGAATTTCGCCGGTACGAGCCCCCGGCGCATGACCTGGTCGGCGGGTTATCGATGCCCTACGCCGCCGCTTTCCTCGCGCTCAATACCCGCATCATGGTTGAGCCAAATTCGGCGGGGCTCGGCGCCACGGTCAGGCCGTAGGAGCGCATGATTTCGGTTTTTTCCGCCGCACTGTCGCCGACGGCGGAAATTATCGCGCCGGCATGGCCCATGCGCCGACCCTTTGGAGCGGTCAGTCCCGCCACAAAGCCTACCACCGGTTTACTCATATTATGCTTGATCCAGGCGGCGGCTTCCGCCTCTTGCGGCCCACCGATCTCGCCGATCATTAAAACCGCCTCGGTATCGTCGTCCTGTTCGAAAAGTCCGAGATGATCGAGGAAAGAACTGCCATTGATAGGGTCGCCGCCGATGCCGACGCTAGTTGAAATGCCGCTGCCAACCGCTTTCATCTGCGATGCGGCTTCGTACCCGAGCGTGCCCGAACGCGAGACGACCCCGACACGGCCGCGAATATAAATATGCCCAGGCATGATCCCGAGCATTGCCTTTCCTGGGCTTATGATTCCTGCACAGTTGGGACCGACAAGCATGGTGCGCCGCTCTTTTGGGTAGCGCATCAAGTAACGTTTCACCCTGATCATGTCTTGCGCCGGAATCCCATCCGTGATCGAGCATACAAGCCGTATTCCGGCGTCGGCGGCTTCCATGATCGCGTCCGCCGCGAAGGCGGGCGCCACGAAGGTGATGCTAGCCGTCGCTCCAGTCTCCTTCACCGCGTCCTTCATTGTGTCGAAGACAGGCAAGCCGAGATGGGTCGTCCCGCCTTTGCCCGGGGTCACGCCGCCGACGACGTTACTGCCGTAGCCGATCATCTCCTTGGTATGGAAGGTGCCTTTGTCGCCGGTGATTCCTTGCACGACGATCGGAGTTTTTTCATCAAGGAGAATACTCATCGTTCGCTCCCTTGGATCAATTCGTCTTGCGTTTGCATGCAGCGACCGCCTTTTGCGCCGCATCGGCCAGGGTGTCGGCGCTGATGATCGGTATGCCGCTCTCCGCGATGATCTTGCGACCGGCTTCGACGTTGGTCCCGGCAAGACGCACCACGAGTGGAATGTCGATTGAAATTTCTCGACAGGCTTGCACGATCCCTTGCGCCACCCAATCACAGCGGTTGATTCCGGCGAAGATGTTGACGAGGACCACGCGCACATTCCGGTCGGACAGCACGAGCCTGAAAGCCGCCGCAACGCGGTCAGGCGAAGCGCCGCCGCCGACATCGAGAAAGTTGGCGGGGCTGCCGCCGGCATGTTTGATCATGTCCATCGTCGCCATCGCCAGCCCGGCTCCGTTGACAATGCAACCAATCTCGCCATCAAGGCCGATATAGTTCAGATTGCGCTCCGCGGCCTGCGCCTCGCGCGGATCTTGCTGAGACGGATCGTGCAGGTCCGCTACGTTGTTCCGCCGGAACAACGCGTTGTCGTCGAATGACATCTTGGCGTCGAGTGCGATAACGCGATCGTCCTTGGTGAGCACGAGCGGATTGATCTCGAGCATCGTCGCGTCGCAGTCGCGGAAGGCCCGGTAAGCGCTCATGATGGTCGCTACCGCGCTGGCCACCTGCTTGATATTGAGTCCGAGTTGAAACGCCAATTCACGCGCCTGAAACGCCTGCATTCCGACGGCGGGTTCGACAACGACCTGGAGAATGGCTTGCGGATCGGTTCTGGCGATCTCCTCGATTTCCATTCCGCCGTGACGGGACGCGATCACGCGAACCCGTTCCACCTTTCGATCGAGCACATAGCCAAGATAGAGCTCCCTCTCATAGGAATCGGCCACCTCGACATAGATGCGCTGGACGGGTTTTCCTTCGGGACCGGTCTGCGCCGTGACAAGGCGTTTGCCGAGCAGAGAGCGCGCGGCTTCATGGACTTCGTGATAAGTCCTGCAGAGTTTGATCCCACCAGCTTTGCCGCGCCCGCCGGCGTGAATTTGCGCCTTCACTGCCCAGTGCCAGCCGCCCAGCTCAGTTGCGGCGTAGACCGCTTGATCCGGGCTAAACGCGATAGCGCCGCGTGGAATCGTCACGCCAAAATTGGCCAGTAGTTCTTTCGCCTGATATTCGTGGACGTCCATTTCGTCCTCCTCCACCGGCGCGCGCGCGGTTCGCAGGTTCACGATCAGCCGAGCTTTTCCTTCGCGAAAACCTTCAAGGAAACGCGCCGCGGCGCGGCTAAGCGGCCGTCTTCAGCAATGCTCGGATTGTCGGGGCATGCTTTGCCGACAGATGCTGTATCGATCATCGTCAGCCTCCTGCTCGGACCGTTTCCTTGCCCTTTGACGGCTGTTTCGCCTGTTTGAGCCCACCACTATCATTAATGATCGCGCAATTCTCAACTTTTCTGGTTCATGTGTTGGATGTTTTCATACAGGAACGCTTTTTTTGTTAAATTGTATAGAACGGCAAAAAACCTCCGCCGCAGCCGCCCATTCGCATCGCGAGCCATCCGGCATGGCCGGCTCGACATCGCTGAAACGCCATGGCGATGCGACCCGCAAGCAGGACGGCAATCTACGTCTTAACGTTTTGCACGAGATCGGCCGTTCGGGTCGCTTCGCCGTCCTGGAAGTGTGTGTGGAGAGACAAAGCCGCGCCAGCCTCGCGGCTGCTAATTCTATCCCGTTGCGATAGTCGCATTGGTGGAATCACGACGCGAGGTTTGTCGAGCAGATACCTGATCAGATAACAGCGAAAGTTTCCTATCGGGATTACTCCCGGCACTCGTTGACCGGCGGGGCTTCGCCGTTGAGCAGGACCGCCAAAGCCTGGGCCGTGCCAATCGGGGCGCCGACATAGATCGTCGAACCCGTGTTGCTGTTGGCGGTTGCGGCTTTACAATACCGGAAGAAGGATTTGTCGCAAGGATAAGGCCCGAGGATTTGAAAGCCTTGCGCGTCTCGGCCGGTCGCCTGAGTGATGGGGCAGGAACAAATGATTTGCCCCTTTGGCACGGGCTTGTCGAAGCCCGGGAACGTCGTCTCCTCGGTGCTTCTGAAACAGATTCCGCCATCGCACTGAGCGTAGGCGCCACCATCCTCGCCCGAGCATGTGTAGGCTGCGCCGTTTCCCTGCGGCGAGGCGATCGATTCAGGCAAACTATAGGTGCTGATCATGTATTTGTTGTCCGCGCCCGCGGCATTGGTCTCACAGATGTCCTCGCCCTTACCCATATTAAACGGCAGGCTGATGCTGTTGCCGTGCTTCACATCGCACTGACAATACGCGACGCCGTCGTACACATTGCAGCGCGCCGCGGCGCAAAGTGCGTAGTTCTGATTTTTGCAGACCTTGAATGATGAGCCGGCCATCGCGTCAAGGAGCGTATCGAGGCAGCCTTTCGAAAGCTGGCCCATCTTGTCCTGAACACAGGATTTGACGCGTCCAATGTCGGGTAGCTCGCCTGAGCAGAGGTTCCATACGTCGGCGCCGCAAGCCCGGATGATGCCGATATCCTTCTCCAAGCGCTCCTGAGCCGTCGAGGGCACGATCAGTTCCGCCATCAGCATCAACGCAGCGGGCAAGCCTGCGAGAACCGGCCGCGCCGCGGCCGAACAAAATCTCGTTCTCCGGAGTAAAATTGACCACATGGTCGTCCTCCTTTTCATTGCTCCCGATTGAATTGACGATCGCCGGATGGCAGCTCCTTGCTTGTTTCAATTTATTGGCGGCATGCGGCCGCCGCCCGGTTCATTTGCTACCCAAGGCGAGCCAGTGTCGGCCAAGCAGAATCAACAGCACTGCATGCAGCGCGACCGCCGGCCACAATAGGATGCCCACCAACTGACCGGCGATCCCGAGGTAGGCAAGATAGATCGTGGCGAAGAGGTTATAGATCGTGAACCCTGGCACGGCCGCCGTCGTCGAGCGCACTGTTGTTGAGAACGGCCACCACGCGGCCAATCCCGCTCCGATCATGGCGATACCGGCGAGCCGGCCGAGCGCGTAGCCCGCGAGGGACAATTTCGTGCCTAAGATCAGCCACGCGAACAGCGATGGACTGACGATCAAGATGAGCCCAGTGACAGCGGCTTCGACGGCGGCAGCAGGAACTATCCATTTAACGGCGTTCATGCGGTTCACCTTGGTTTCCCTAAAAGCCGGGCCAGCCTCATCACGCTTCGCCGACGCCGCGCTTACGACACGCGCGTGACGAACGGATTCTTGTACGTGCCGTCGAGGGCGGCCTCCTTTGGCCAATAGTTGCCTATGACAATATTGAATTCACCGCTTTCCCGAGCGGGCAGTCAATTGGCCTCCTTCTGTTTGCCCCGCGAAGTCGCCTGAATGTAGATGTCGAGCGAGCCGTCTGCGTTCCGTTTCAATTCCTCTTCGCGCCCTGGACCGATCGGCGCAGCAACGCGTACAGGCTGCCGCCGGTTGCCGCGCCGAGGACGTAGACGACGAGCGTCAAGATCGCGAGCGGCGCGCGGATGCTGAATTGAAGGAAGGACACC
>DASPWC010000010.1:0-7905 GCA_035622055.1 Xanthobacteraceae bacterium
CATTCCAGCAGGCAACTTCACGCTCTCGATCATGTATGTCGAGCCGGGGCAGGGAAATGCGGCGCACACGCACGAGGTGGAGGAGTGTTTCTTCGTCCTGCAAGGCTATCTCGACGTCTTCGTCGAAGACGAGTCGGGTAAGCGCGTAACGACGCGGCTCGGGCCCTGGGAGTGCATTTCGTGTCCGGCCGGCGTCATACACGGTTTCCAGAACGACTCGCTGGAACCGGTCTATTTTCAGGTCATGCTCGGGCGCGGCAGGCCGGAACCGATGGGTTACGCCGATGACGAGCTTTTCAAGCGCAAGGACGCGCACCTGAAGGCGGTAGAGCGTTCTTAAAGCGGCGCCGTTCCTGTTCGGCTCGAATCGGAGCGAAGTCGGGCCGACGACCTAGCCAAATGTCGGCGCGAACAGCGACTCGATCGGAATAGGCTGCGGGGTCAAGCCCTGTTTGGCCATATAGGTCGCCAAAGGTTCGAGCGTCGGCCGGTTCGGCTCGATGCCGTAGGGCCAGCGGTCGCCGCCGAACAGCGCGTCGAGCTCTTCGATGTCGGCCGGCAGCCACGGCAGCATGTAACGGAGCGTGCCGGGAAACCGCATCTTCTCTCTCGCGCGGTCCTTGGCGGCGCAGAAGGCGTCGTAAAGGCTGGTCGCGACGAATGGATGACGCTCGTAGATGTCGCTGCGAATGACGATCAAATGCATGATCGGAAAGATCCGGGTGCGGCGGAAATAGTCCTGCTCGCGGGCGCGATAATCGGGAAAAAGCCGCACGACGTCGGGATGCCGGTTGAGCGCCCGCGGCAGATTGGAGCCGATGATGGCTTGTATCTCGCCAGTCTCAAGGAGTTCGCTCAATGATTTGCCGGTCTGGTTTGGCACGATATTGACCGGCCGCAGCAGCGGCATCACGGCAGGATTGCCGTAGCTCCCCCGCTCGTTGACGGCGCCCTGCACCCATTCGATGCCGGATAGGTCGATGCCGAGATCGTGCTGCATCAGGCCGCGGATGAAGATCGCCGCTGTCTGGGTATAGAGCGGGACTCCGATGCGCTTGCCGGCGAGATCCTTGGCCGAAGTGACGAACCGGCGGTTGACCACGATGAAGCCGTGGCGAAACACCCGCGAGGCGAATACCGGCAGCGCCACGAAGGGCAGTTTCTTCGCGGCCAGGCGGCTGACACATTCCGAGCTCGACATTTCGCAGGCGTCGAATTCAAGCCGGTTCGACATCCGGTCGAAAATCTCGCGTGGGTTGTCGATGACGAGAAAATTGAGGTCGATGCCGTCAGGTTTAATTTCCCCGGTTTGCAACGCCAGCATGCGGTCGTAGAGGCTGCAGGCGAAGGTCATCGGCAGAGCAGTCGTTACGGCACCTCACGGAAAAGTTTGCGAAAAAACCTTCCTACTATTACACAGCCTAGCCGCGACGTCCTTTTGACGGCGCTTTGCAAAGCCCATTCACCATGGACGACGCCAAATGACAGACAAAGAATTGCTCGCCCGTTTCGACGGTCCCATCGTGATGGTCGGCTTCGGTTCGATCGGCAAAGGCACTTTGCCGCTCATCGAGCGGCACCTTGCATTTGATCGCGAGAAATTCGTCGTCATCGCGCCCGACGATACCGACCGCCGTCTGCTCGACGTGCGCCAGATCCGTTTTCTGCATCTGGCGATCACGCGCGAGAATTACCGCGATGTGCTCAAGCCGTTGCTCACCGGCGGCCCCGGCCGCGGCATGATGGTGAACCTCTCGGTTGACACGTCCTCGGTTGACTTGATCGAATTCTGCAAGGACGTCGATGCGTTCTACATCGATACGGTGGTCGAGCCGTGGCCGGGCCTTTATCTCGACGGCAATCGTTCGCTCTCGGAGCGCTCGAACTACGCGCTGCGCGAGGGCATTCTCGATCTCCGCCGCCGCCGTCCCGGCGGCGTCACCGCCGTGAGCTGCTGCGGCGCAAATCCGGGCATGGTGTCCTGGATGGTCAAGCAGGCGCTCATCGACATTGCCAAGGACTTGAAGCTCGACTTCGTCGAGCCCGGTACGCGCGACGAGTGGGGACGCCTGATGCGGCGTGTCGGCGTCAAGGGAATTCACATCGCGGAGCGGGACACGCAGCGGGCCAGTACGCCGAGACCGCGGGGCAAGTTCATCAATACCTGGTCGGTGGAAGGGTTCATTTCCGAAGGCCTGCAACCCTCGGAGCTCGGCTGGGGCACGCATGAGAAGACGATGCCGCCCGGCGCCTATCACCACGATTTTGGATGCGGCGCCGCCATCTATCTGACGCGCCCCGGCGCCAATACGCGGGTGCGTTCATGGACGCCGACGGCGCAAGCTCAACTCGCCTTTATGGTCACCCACAATGAGTCGATCTCGATCGCGGATTACTTCACGCTGCGCGAGAACGGCAAGGTGGTTTACCGGCCGACGTGTCACTACGCGTATCATCCGTGCGACGACGCCGTGCTGTCGCTGCATGAAATGGCCGGACGAGGCTGGGTGCCGCAAAAGACCTGGCACATTCTGTCCGAGCACGACATTGTGGATGGCATCGACGAGCTCGGCGTGCTGCTCTATGGCCACGCCAAGAATGCCTACTGGTACGGTTCGCAGCTCTCGATCGAGGAAACCCGGCAGCTTGCCCCTTATCAGAACGCCACCGGCCTGCAGGTGACCTCGGCGGTGCTCGCCGGCATCGTGTGGATGCTGGAGAATCCGGATCGCGGCATTGTCGAGGCCGACGAAATGGATTTCCGCCGCTGCCTGACGGTCCAGCGGCCCTATCTCGGGCCGGTCATTGGCCAATATACCGACTGGACGCCGCTGTCGGAGCGCGGCCGGCTGTTCCCCGAAACCTTGGATAAGGACGATCCGTGGCAGTTCAGCAACGTGCTCGCCACCTGACGCGCCTTCCGGACGCCCATCGACCTCCGGATCGCCGCGCGGGAACGCCGGTCGATCGGGGTCTCACTTGAAGCGGCGGGCCGCCTCCTCGATCATACTGAGATCGGAATGCGCCTTGACGTCAAAGCTCGCATTGACGAAGCCGAAGGCGTGGGTCATGTCGACGTTTCTCTGCAGCGCGTCGATATCCGGCACCAGGTTGGGGTCGCGGTAATAATCGTTCTTCGTGAATATCCAGCCGAAGCGATCGGCTGGCTGCTTGGTCAGTTGCGAGGCAATTTCAGCCGCGGCGTCATGGTTATTGGGGTCGAGGTACCAATGCATGATGCGCAGCGAATCCTCCAGGAAATCGACGAGCGCCGCGCGATGCGCATCGATGAACGGCTTGCGGGCGGACCACATGACAAACTGGGATCGGCCGATGGCCGCTTTCATATCGAAGAGCGATACCGCCATTTTCCTCAGCTCGGGATCGAGCTTGAACGGCAGCACCGCCGGAATCAGATCGACCTTCTTTTCCGCCAGCATGGCCTTCATGGCCGGGAACGGCGCCTCGATGATCGTGTAGTCGCGATTGGCTTCGAGACCGTGTTTGCGCAGCATGGCGCGCATAGCGACGTCGACGCCACTGCCCGCGGCGTTGGTCGCCACGACCTTACCCTTGAGATCTTCGAGTTTTTTGATTGGACCGTCGGCGAGAACCTCGTAATCGTTCGAGGCGTAATCGTCGACACCGTCCTGGAAGTCATCGCTGATGACACGAATGTCATCCATGCCAGCGTTCTCGATCGCGATCGGCAGCGTGGAGAAAGCAAGGTTGCCGATTTCGAGCTCGTTGTTGGCAATGGCCGTGATCATTGGCGGGGTGCCGGCGTAGCGCGCAGGCTCGAAGACGTAGGACTGCCCGAAATGCTGAGCGAGATCCTTCTTCTGCAGCCAGACTGAGGCCAGGTTGGCGAGCGGGGCGACCCAGGCGCCGCGAATTTTCAACGGCTCCGCCCGCGCCAGGCCCGCTCCCAATACAAGGAGCGCAATACTGACCGGTATGACTCTCCCACGCATTATCGTCCTCCTGAAATCAAGTTCTTTTTAATGCGACGGCGCTCGCCGTTGCCGCGCCATGATTGTGGGCGGAAACCGCGAAGCCGCGCAAGCCTGCACCTTGCCGCGCTATCCGTTCGGCGCTGACGCCTCAACCGATATTCACGAAACCGTCAATCCAACGTTTGCTTAGCGACGAGGGTGGCCACGATTTGGTACTTGTAATCTATGATGGCCAAACGCTCACCGTCCCGACGGATGAAAGCGAGACACCAGATCGAGAGCAGGTGCCCTTCGCGCTCTTGTTGATGGCAACGTCATGGATGCTTTCCGCGCACAAGAGACTTCAGGTCAATCCAGCCAAAAGACTCCGGCGTTGCCCGGCCGAGTCGTCCTGGTGCTGCAAGGCGGCGGCGCGCTTGGCGCTTATCAGGGTGGCGTTTACCAGGCGCTCCACGAAGCCGGTATCGAGCCTGACTGGGTTATCGGCACCTCCATCGGCGCCATCAACGGCGCGATCATCGCCGGCAACGAGGCAGGGCAAAGGCTCGAGCGTATTCGCCAATTCTGGGAACGGATGGAGCGCAAGCCGTTCTGGGGCGCCGAGCCATTTGCGCCGTTTGGCGGCAATCTCGCCGCTCAGCTCATGACGATTTTTGGCGGCATCGCGGGCTACTTCGCTCCCAATCGCGCGCTGGCGTGGGGACTGTATGCCTCGGTCGGCGTGGAGAATGCGGGATTCTATACTATCGAAGCCTTGCGCGAGACACTGCGCGCCGTCGTCGATTTCAATTGCATCAATTCGAAAGAACCGCGGCTGACCGTCGGAGCCGTCAATGTGCGCTCAGGCAAGATGCACTATTTCGACAGTCGCGCCATGCCGATAGCGCTCGAACACGTGCTGGCTTCCGGCGCCTTGCCGCCGGCTTTTCCGGCCATCCGCATCGATGGCGATCCCTATTGGGATGGCGGCATCTACTCCAACACGCCGATCGAAACGGTGTTCGACGACTCTCCACGGCGCGACTCCGTCGTGTTCGCGGTCCACATGTGGCACGCCGAAGGGCCGGAGCCCGAATCCGTGTGGCAGGTCCTCAACCGGCAGAAGGACATCCAATATGCGAGCCGCGCCGACAGTCACATCGCCCGCCAGGAGCACATCCATCAGCTTCGCCACATCGTCCGCGAACTCGTCAGCCGGATGCCGCAAGAGCAGCGCGAGCGTCCGGAAGTGAAGGAAATGGCCGGTTACGGCTGCGGTACCCTCATGCATATCGTGCGGCTGAAGGCGCCCCGGCTCGACAACGAAGATCACTTGCGCGACATCGATTTCACCAGCGCCGGAATCCAGGCGCGCTGGCAGGCCGGCTATGCCGATACGATGCGCATGGTGCGACGCCGCCCGTGGGAAGCGCCGATTGATCCGATGATGGGGGTCGCGGTCTACGAGTCGGACGCGCCCGATATGCGCGGTCCGTGACGTTATAAACGCGGCTAAGGCATGATCCGTGAAGGTCTGAACTCGGGGAGATCCCGGGTGAGGACCTGTTTCCCGAAAGGATCACGCTTATCACAGACCGAGAGCCGCGGGCGATTCAGTCCGAGGCGATTGCGATCTAAATGTGCTCGGCCGTTTCCTCATGCCACGCCAGAAGACGGTAGCGGATGACCGCCATGGCCTTGATGAGCGCGTAGCCAACGATCGCGATCTCGACGATGCCGGCGAAAACGCCGCGCGAATCGGCAAATCGCGATGCGCTCATCATGGCGCCGCCGAGCCCGTAGCCGCCCATCGCCATTTCGGCGATGATCGCGACGATGAGAGCAATCGGCAGCGCCACCTGCAAGCCGGTCAGGATTTGCGGCAGCGCCGCCGGCAACGCGACTTGCCACAGCAATTCGCGCTCGCTTGCGCCCATGTTTCGGCCCGACCAGACGAGCTCCTTGTCGACACTGGCGATGCCGGCAAGCGTCGCCGTCACCACGGGAAAGATCGCGTCGAACACGACGATGCAGATTTTGGAGATGTCATAGACCCCGAGCCACAGAATAATGATCGGCAGGAACGCGATCTTCGGCATGGGGAATCCGACTGAAATGATCGGATCGAAGAACCAGCGCGCGATCCGGTTACGCGCCATGGCGGCGCCGAGCGCGATCCCGCCGGCGGCGGCGATGAAAAACCCAGTCATGGCGCGGAACATCGTGACGCTGAGATTGCGCCACAGCTCGCCGGAGATCGCGTCGGTATAGATGCGTTCGGCGACCGCGGTAAACGGCGGCAGCATGAAGGCCGTCACTTTGCCGCTGCGGGCGAACGCCTCCCAGGCGATCAAGAGCACCAAGATCGAAAAAATGCCTGCACCGCCGCGAAAAGCAATATCGAGCCGGCGCGCAGCGTCGTGCGATATTTCGGCCTCGGCGGAAGCGAGCGAGGCAGTGTCTTCTACTCGCGCCATCGCAGCAGCCATTGCATGAAAAGCTGATACAGCCGGTCCGCGGCGAAGCCGAGGAAGGCCACGGTCAAAACGACCGCATACATGCCCTCGTAGGATCCGGTCGATCCCAGATAGCCGATCAGATAGCCAAAGCCTTTTTGCGAAACGATCAGCTCCGAGCTCACCAGCAGGATAAAGGCGAGAGCCAGCGCGGTGCGGATGCCGTTGAGCAGTTCCGGCAACGCGCTCGGCACGACGACATCGAGCATCATGCGCAGCCGGTTCGCACCCATGCTGCGCGCCAACCACACCAGCGCATGATCGCTGCCGCGCGCGCCGTTATAGGCGCCGATGGTCACCGGAATCATGCAACCGAGAAAGATCAGCAGAATTTTGGAGCCGTCGCCGAAGCCGAGCCAGAGCACAGTGACGGGGATGAGCGCCGACTTGGGCAGCGGATAAAACAATTCGACCAGCGGATTGACGAAGACGTCGAACAGGCGCCATCGCGCCATGCACAGGCCGAGCCCGCCGCCGCCGACAATGGCGAGAAGGAGTCCAGCCGAGCCGCGGTAGAGCGATGACGCGCCGTTGTCGATCAGCTCGCCGTCGCGCACCAGGTCGACCCATGCACCCGCGACCTTGCTCAGCGGCGGCAGCGCAGAGCTGTCGGCGAGGTTGAGGCGCGCGACGGCCTCCCACGCCAGCGCCAGAAGCAGCAGCGGCAGATAACGGGACATGGCTTGCGTGATACTTGGCATAAGGCGTTGCGACTTTCGGGCCTCGTATCAGGTCATCTTATATTCTTTAATCGTTCTCGCCTTGGCTTGTTTTTTGGTTCTTCTCTTGAGCCTTGATCGCTTCTTCGCGCACCAAATTCCAAATCTCGTCGACCTTCTCGACGAATTCCTTGCTGCGGACAATCCCGGGATTGCGGTCGCCGAACTTGGTATCGACGATCGCCTTGATATGACCGGGCCGCGCTGACATCACCACGACGCGCTCGGCGAGGTAAACCGCCTCCTGCACGTCGTGCGTGACGAAGATCACCGTCTTCGGTGTGCGCTTCCAGATATTGAGCAATTCGGTTTGCATCAGTACGCGCGTCTGCGCATCGAGTGCGCCGAACGGCTCGTCCATTAGGAGAATGTCGGGATCGAAGGCAAGCGTCCGAGCGATCGCGGTGCGCTGCTTCATGCCTCCGGACAGTTGCGAAGGATAGCTGTCCTCGAATCCACGCAAGCCGACGAGATCGATAAAGGCTTGCGCGCGCTTTTTGCGCTCGGCGCGCGGCATGCGCTGCCGTTCCAAACCGTAAAGGATGTTGGCGCGCACGGTTTTCCATGGAAACAGCGCGAAATGCTGGAATACGATGCCGCGGTCCGGGCCCGGCGCCGAGACCGGCTTGCCTTCCACCAAGATGCGGCCCGCCTCGGTGGGAAGAAATCCGCCGACCAGATAAAGCAGCGTGGACTTGCCGCAGCCGGAAGGACCAAGGAGCGCCAAAAATTCGC
>DASPWC010000011.1:0-9021 GCA_035622055.1 Xanthobacteraceae bacterium
GTCGTGGGAAATGAACAGGTAAGTCAAGTTGTGCCGCTTCTGCAGGTCGCGAAGAAGGTCGACCATCTGCGCCTGGATCAGCATGTCGAGCGCGCTGGTCGGCTCGTCGAGCACGACGAAGCTCGGCTCGAGCACGATCGCGCGCGCTACCGCGATCCGCTGCCGCTGGCCGCCGGAAAATTCGTGCGGAAAACGAAACCGCGTGGCCGGATCGAGACCGACGTCGTTGAGCGCCTGGATGACGCGCTGGTCGCGCTCGGCTTCGGTCATGTGCGGGTGATGGACCTTCAGCCCCTCCTTGACGATTTCGGCTACCGACATTCGCGGCGAGAGCGAACCGTAAGGGTCCTGAAATACGATCTGCATGTTGCGCCGGAACGGCCGCATCTCTTTGAATCGAAGACCTTGCAGGTCGTGACCCATGAAAGCGATCGGCCCCTCGGACGAGATCAGGCGCAGGATCGCGCGGCCCAGCGTGGATTTGCCCGAACCGGATTCGCCGACAACGCCAAGCGTTTCGCCTTCGCGAAGCTCGATGGTTAAGCCGTCGCAGGCTTTGACATGGCCGACGACTTTGCGCAGGAGCCCATGCGTGATCGGAAACCAAACCTTGAGAGCGTCGGTTTGCAGGACTATCGGCGCATCGGGCTGCGGCGGCGCCGGATCGGGCTTCGGCTCGGCGGCAAGGAGTGCGCGGGTATAGGGATGTTCGGGCGCGTTAAAAACGCGCTCGACGGGCCCCTGTTCGACGATACAGCCGTTTTTCATCACGCAAACGCGCTGGGCGATCTTGCGCACAATGCCGAGATCGTGGGTAATGAACAAAAGCGACATGCCGAGCCGCGCTTGAAGGTCTCTAAGCAACGCGATGATTTGCGCCTGCACGGTGACGTCGAGCGCGGTGGTGGGCTCGTCGGCGATCAATAGATCGGGCTCGTTGGCAAGCGCCATCGCGATCATCACCCGCTGCCGCTGGCCGCCGGACAATTGATGCGGGTAGCTCTTCAGCCGTGTTTGCGGGTCCGGAATGCCGACCTGGGTCAGCACTTCGAGCGTTCGCTGGCGCGCCGCGGCGCCGGTCAATCCGCGATGCAGCAGCAAGATCTCGCCGATCTGCTTTTCGATCGTGTGGAGTGGATTGAGCGACGTCATTGGCTCCTGGAACACGATACTGATGTCGTCACCGCGGACGCGACGTATCTGCCGCTCGTCCAGTTTCAGAAGGTCCTCGCCTTTAAAGTCGATCGTGCCCGACGGATGGCTTGCCGCTGGATAGGGCAAAAGTTTCAGAATCGAGAGCGCGGTCGCCGATTTTCCCGAGCCGGATTCGCCGACGAGCGCGACGGTCTCGCCCTTGGCGATTTCGAACGAAATCCGATCGACCGCCAGCGTTTCGCGCCCGTGGGAGCGGAATGCGATGGAAAGGTCGCGCACGCTGAGAATCGGCGCCGTCATGTGAACGTTTTCCGCGGATCGAAGGCGTCGCGGATCGCCTCGCCAATGAAGATCAGGAGCGAAAGCATCAGCGCGACCGTGAAGAAGCCGGTTAGCCCAAGCCATGGCGCTTGCACATTGGCTTTGCCCTGGGAGAGCAGTTCGCCGAGGGACGGCGAGCCCGGCGGCAGGCCGAAGCCAAGAAAATCGAGGGCGGTGAGCGTCATGACCGACGACGACATAATGAAAGGCAGAAACGTCATCGTCGCCACCATCGCGTTTGGCAGCAGGTGGCGAAACATGATGACCTTATTGGACACCCCGAGCGCGCGTGCAGCCTGAATGTATTCGAAATTGCGCCCACGCAGGAATTCTGCGCGAACGAGGCCAACCAGTCGCACCCAAGAGAACAGCAGCAAAATTCCAAGTAGGACGAAGAAGCCCGGCACCAGCACCGACGAGATGATCAGCAGCAGGTAAAGTTCCGGCACCGAAGTCCAGATTTCAATAAAACGCTGGAACAGAAGATCGGTCCAGCCGCCGAAATAGCCCTGAACCGCGCCGGCGGCCACTCCGATGATCGAGGACACGACGGTCAGGATTAATCCGAACAGCACCGAGATGCGGAACCCGTAGATTAGCCGCGCCAGCACGTCGCGGCCCTGATCGTCGGTGCCGAGCCAGTTCATTTCGAGCGACCCACACGGGGTATAGCCATTTTTGACCGCGAAATCGCAGTCGGCCTTGTTCAAAAGCCACGTCGGCTTGGACGGAAATGCCGACGGTGGCCGGTCATTGATCGTGTTGTAGGAAAATCGGATTGGCGCCCAGATTACGGTGGCGTGGTGCTCGTCGAGGAATTTCTGCAAATAAGGATCGCGATAGTCAGCCGCGGTGCCCAAGGTGTCGCCGAAATCGGTATCGGGATAGGTCACGAAAACCGGAAAGAAATATTTGCCGTCGAAGTAAATAAAAAGCGGCTTGTCGTTGGCGATGAATTCTGCGAACAGGGACACCAAGAACAGCGCAAGAAATATCCAGAGCGACAGATAGCCCCGTCGATTGGCTTTAAAATTACGCCAGCGCCGGATATTGAGCGGCGAGAACTCGAATCCGCGCGCCGGGGCGACAAGTCCAAGCGGGCCGGCCGGTTCGATATCCGGGCTAGGCACGTCCGGGGCGAGCGCGCTCTGTGGAATTTTGATGTTCTCTTCCGCCTCGAACTTTACGTCCACCTCACACCTCCCGCGTCTCAAAATCGATGCGGGGATCGATCCAGGTATAGGTGAGGTCGGAAATCAGATTAACGACGAGCCCGACCAGCGCGAAGATATACAGATTGGCGAATACGACCGGATAATCACGGTTGAGCACGCTTTCGAAGCTTAGTAGCCCGAGGCCGTCGAGCGAGAAGATGGTTTCGATCAGCAGCGAGCCGGCGAAAAACGCCGAGACGAACGCGGCCGGAAAACCAGCAATCACGAGCAGCATGGCATTGCGAAAAATATGACCGTACAGGACCTGCCGCTCGGAACAGCCCTTGGCGCGTGCGGTGAGGACGTATTGTTTGCGCAGTTCCTCCAGGAAAGAGTTTTTGGTCAATAGCGTCATTGTGGCGAATGCCGCCAGGCCCATCGAAATGATGGGCAGCGTCAGATGCCAAAAATAGTCGAGTATCTTTTGCCACCAGGGAAACTGTGACCAGCCGTCGGATACCAATCCTCGCAGCGGGAAAATCTGGAAGAACGATCCGCCGGCAAACAAAATGATGAGCAGGATCGCAAACAGAAAACCGGGAATGGCGTAGCCGACGATGATGATGCCCGACGTCCAGACGTCGAATGGCGAGCCGTCGCGGACCGCCTTGCGGATGCCAAGCGGAATCGAAATCAGATAGCTCAACAGCGTCATCCAAATGCCGAGCGATATCGATACCGGCAGCTTTTCCTTGATGAGTTGAAGCACGCTGACGTCGCGGAAATAGCTTTTGCCGAAGTTAAAATGCAGGTAGTTCCACAGCATGATAAAGAAGCGCTGGTAAGCCGGCTTGTCGAAACCGAATTGCTTCTCGAGGCTCTTGATGAATGCCGGATCGAGCCCCTGCGCGCCGCGATATTTTGAATTGACCTCGGCCTGCGCACCGCTCGTCATTCCGCCGCGGTTGGTGAAGTCGCCGCCGGCCGAACCAGAAATCCGCGAAGTGGCGCCGGTATCGGCGCCGGACAGTTGCGCGATGACGCGTTCCACCGGGCCGCCCGGGGCGAACTGAACCACCACGAACGAAACCAGCATGATCCCGAAAATCGTGGGGATCATGAAAAGTATGCGACGAACGATGTAGGCAGTCATGATTCTGTTACACGCCCACTCATCGGGATGACCGGCCATCCCGGTATGGGTCGTGGCCTCCCCGACTACAAACGCCTTCCTGGACGTTCGCGTTTCCTAGACCGCAGCATAGTGTCGTGAGTGACGGGAACAAGCCCGGCATGGCGCGTGCGCTTAGCCTCTCAACTTGATTTTTGCGGCGAGATCAGGGTCATACCACCAAGTATCGGGAATGCCGCGGAAATATTGCGGCTGCGCCGGCGGGCGCCCGAACAGATCCCAATAGGCGATCCAGTGCGATGCCTTATACCAGTTTGGAACCCAGTAGCGGCCGGAGCGAACGACCCGGTCGAGCGCACGGCAAGCGGTCACCAATGCCGGCCGTGAGTTGGCGGCGACAATGACGTCGATCAATGCATCGACCGCAGGGTCGGAAATGCCGGCAAGATTATTGGAACCGGGAAGCCCCGCCGCTTGTGACGAGAAAAACGACCGAAGCGAATCGCCCGGCGTCGACGAGAAGCTGAATCGGTCGATGGTGATATCGAAGTCGAAATTGTCGCGGCGCGCGCGATATTGCACCGGATCGACGACGCGCAGCGTCGCGTCGATGCCGAGCGTTTTAAGGTTCCTGATGAACGCCATATGATGCGGTTCGAATGCCGGTTCGTCGATTAAAAACTCGATCGCGAAAGACTGCCCGTTCGGGAGCGTGCGTCTGCCGTTCTGGATCGTGTAGCCGGCATCGCCGAGAAGCTGCGCCGCTTTGCGCAGCAGCGCGCGGTCCTGGCCGGAACCGTCCGAAACCGGCGGCGTATAGGGTTCGCCGAACACCTCGTCGGATAAACGGTCGCGAAATCGATCGAGTAGCGCCGTCTCGTCGGCATCCGGTTTGCCTTGCGCCATCATGTCCGAATTCTGAAACACCGAGACGGTTCGTTTGTACATGCTGTACATGATCGTCTTGTTGGTCCACTCGAAGTCGAAGGCATCGTTGAGCGCTTCGCGCACGCGACGATCGGCGAACTTTTGCCTGCGCGTGTTGATGAACCAGCCTTGCGCACCCGAAGGCGTGTCGTCGGGTATCTCGTCGCGCTTGACGCGTCCGTCCTTCGCCGCGGGAAAATCGTAGCGCGTCGCCCAGAAGCGAGAGGTGAACTCCTCGCGAAACAGATAGGACTGCGCCGAAAAGCCCTCGAAGCCGACGTCGCGGTCGCGATAATATTCGAATCGCAGCGTGTCGAAATTATTTTGCCCGCGCGAGACCGGAAGATCCGCGCCCCACCAATCCGCGACGCGCCGATATTCGATGTAACGGCCCGGTTCGAATTGCCCGACCCGATAGGCGCCCGAGCCGAGCGGAATGTCCAGGGTGGATTGGTCGAATGGCCTGGTGGCGTAGTAGGCGCGCGAGAAAATCGGCAGCCCGGCGACCAGAAGTGGGACATCGCCGGCGCGGTTCGGTGCGAAGCTCGCAGTGACGCGCGCGTCGTCGTCGGCCTTGGCGGCAATGAAATCGCGGAGCGCTTGGCTGATCAGAGGATGTCCTTGTTCCTTTAAAATATTCAGCGAGAAAGCCACATCCTGCGCCGTGAGCGGCGAACCGTCGTGGAACTTGGCTTCCGGGCGAATGAAGAATTGATAGGTCAGGCCGTCCGAAGAGCGGCGGACTTTACCTGCTGCGAGGCCGTACATCGCGTCGGGCTCGTCGCCCGAGCGGACCATCAACGTCGCAAAGGTCAACTCCATACCCTGTGCGGCGTCGCCCTGGAGGATGAAGGTGTTGAGTGAATTGAACGTCAGAAAATTCTGGTTGTACAGGCGGTCGGGCCCGATCTGCGAAAACATACCGCCCTTCGGCGCGCTCGGATTGACGTAGCGGAAATGAGCGAAGTCCGCCGGATAGCCGAGGTCCCCGAAGGCGGAGAGGCCGTGGGATTCGGTCGCATCGTCGGCGACGGCGCGGGAAAAACCGGAGAACGCGCGCAATCCTGCAAACGCGCCGCCCGCGAGCTCCAAGACGCGGCGGCGTGTCGGCGTCATCATGGGTCACCATCACACTCTGTTCGCAAATTCGGCTCTCTCGTCGCACAGCCGTATGCCGGCGCGGCCGCGCTCCCGCGCGTTGCCGGAGAAGTGCGGCTGCAAATACGGCTAACCCGCGATTTTTGCGGCTTTCGCGGCGTCCCACCACCATACGAGCGGAAAGGCCGCCGCGCCGTATTTCGGCATCGGATCTGGGTGTCCAAAGCGATCCCAGCGCGCCGTGCGCACCTTCCCGTAGGTCCATTGCGGCACGACGTAGAAGTTCCACAAAAGGATGCGATCGAGCGCCCGCGTGGCGGCTTCGAGATCGGCGCGGTTCTTGGCGAAAATAACCTGGTTGATCATGGCGTCGACCGCCGGGTTTTTGATGCCGATTAGATTGTCGGAGCCGGGTTCGTCCGCGGCTTGCGAGCCCCAAAAACCGCGCTGCTCGTTGCCCGGCGTGAGCGATTGCGACCAACCATAGGTAATGATGTCGAAATCCCAACTGCGCAAGCGATTCTCAAACTGCGGCACGTCGACGGTGCGTACCGTCACGTTCATACCGAGGCGCTCGAGCGAGGGCTTGTAGAACAAAAAGACGCGCTCGAAATTCGGGTCTTCGGCGAGGAATTCGACCGCGAACTGTTCGCCGGTCTTGACGTTGACCAGTTGTTGATCGCGTATCTCATAGCCGGCTTCCTTGAGAAGCCGAAGCGCCTCGCGCAGATTGCCGCGCACCTTGTCCGGAGAGCCGTTGACCGGATTGGTATAGGGCTTGGTGAACAACTCGGCTGGAACTTTATCCCGCGCCGTTTCCAAAAGCTCGAGCTCGCGGCCAGTCGGTAAGCCGGTGGCCGCGAGTTCTGTGCCTTCGAAAAAACTGGCAATGCGCTTGTATTGTCCGTAGAAAATTTGTTTGTTCATTTCCTCGAAATCGAATGCGTAATTGAAGGCAAGTCTTACGCGTGGATCCTGAAATTTTTCGCGGCGAATGTTCAAAACAAAGGCCTGCATTACGCCGGTATTGCGAATGGGAAATTCCTCGAGCACGACCCGTTTATCGGCCACAGCCGGGAAGTCGTACGCCGTGGCCCAGTTCTTGGCGCTGTTTTCTATTCGCCAATCGACGCTGTCGGCTTTGAAGGCTTCGAGCGCGACGGTGGTGTCGCGGAAATATTCGTAATGCAACTCGTCGAAATTGTTTTGCCCGACATTGACGTTGAGGTCGCGGCCCCAATAATCCTTCACGCGCTCGAAGACGATGTTGCGGCCGGCCGAAAAGTCCTTGACCCGATAGGGACCGCTGCCGAGCGGCGGTTCGAGCGTGGTTTCGCCGATACTGCGTTTCTTGCCGCTTGAGTCCGTTCCCTCCCACCAGTGCTGGGGAAGAATGTTAAGCTGGCCGACAATCTGCGGTAGCTCGCGGTTGCCGGGAGAGTCGAAGGTGAAGGTGACTTCACGATCGCCGGTCTGCTCGGCCTTGGTGACGTGCCGGTAATAGGCGGATTGCTGCGGGCTGTATTTCTTGAATGCGTTGAACGAAAAGACGACATCGGCCGGTGTGACCGGCGTGCCGTCATGCCACTTGGCTTCGGGGCGCAGCCGGTAAGACGCCGAGGAAAAATCTGCCGGAAAAGTCACCGCCGCGGCGAGCAGGCCGTAGGCGGCCGAGACTTCATCCAGCGATGAAAGCAGGAGCGTTTCATAGATCAGATTGATGCCGGCGGCGAGCGAACCTTTGACGCCGGCTATCGCGGTATTGAAGTTGTCGAACGTGCCAAGCGCGATCTGCCGCGCCGTGCCGGCTTTTGGCGCCTGGGCATTGACGTACTCAAATTGCTTGAAACCCGCGGGATATTTGAGATCGCCGTATAACGACAGGCCGTGCCGCCAGTCCTTTTCTTGCTGTTGCGCTCGCGCGACGCCGATCCAGTCGGTGAATGCGAGCCGCTTGGCTGCAAGAACAAGAAGGGCAGACTGCAAAACGGATCGGCGATTCACCTGATCCTCCCACAAAAGTTTCGGTCGTCGTTTATTGCTGCTTATTATTGTGCCTTTTGAAGTGTGACACCAGCATGCAAGCTAAGCCGCGACGAAATGTATTTTCCGCGTCACTTGTTTTCGCGCATGCGAAGAAAATGTAGCGGGCCCGCCGCCACGGCGGTTTTATTGTTTGGCGGGAGCAGACGCGCCGCCCGCCTGAGATGGCGCGGGAGCCGGATTCGCCGTGGCGCCGCCGCTTGCATTCTGCGGCTTGGGCAGCGGCACCGGACTGGCCGAGAGGCTGTCAAGAAAGTCGATCACGTCGGCCCGCTGTTTCTCGCTTGGCAATCCGGCGAAAGTCATGGCCGTGCCCGGCGCAAAGGCGGCGGGTTTGGTCAGCCAGGCGTTCAGCGTGTCGAAATCCCAGGTACCGCTCTTGGCCTTCAAGGCTGACGAATAATTGAAGCCAGCGACCGAAGCGATCTTGCGGCCGACCACGTCGTAAAGATCCGGTCCAACCTTGGCGCCTTGGCCCTCCTGGACGTTGTGGCAGGCCTCACATTGCTTGGCGATGTCGGCTCCGCGCTGGACGGACGCGCTTACCAATGCGTCGGCAATCGGCTCCTCGGCAGGCGCCGCGGGGGCGGCTCCGGCTTGCGGCTGTTCTTCTTTGACGGCGATTTCGTAACCGGGCTTGCCCGGTTTCTCCGGCGTGAAGATGGCCCCCGATGCGATATGCACGGCGACGAGGACCAGGCAGGTGCCCAGCAAAGCGCCAAGAACCTTATTGAGTTCGAATGAATTCATCGCTGATTTGGCTCCGGAGCGGCAGCGTCAGGGCGCGCGCACCATTAGCCGGTTTGCCGCGTCCCTGGCAACCCGTATAAGCGCCAATATCGAGGGGTTTCGCACCGCGATGGCCGACGTCCTTGTGCTCATTCCAGCCCGCATGGCCGCGACCCGGCTGCCGGGTAAGCCGCTCGCCGAGATTGCAGGCGCGCCAATGATCGTGCACGTGCTCAACCGCGCGCAGGAGGCCGAAGTCGGTCCTGTGGTCATCGCCACCGACACGCCCGAGGTCGCCCTGGCTGTGGAAAAGGCCGGCGGCCGTGCGGTGCTGACCCGCGCGGACCACGCATCCGGCTCCGACCGCATTTTCGAGGCGCTCGGGCAAGCCGATCCGCGAGGGAGCGCCAAAATCATCGTCAATCTGCAGGGCGATCTGCCGACCCTTGCTCCCTCCGCCAT
>DASPWC010000012.1:0-4198 GCA_035622055.1 Xanthobacteraceae bacterium
GTCGTGCGCATGCCTTCAGCGTTCTCGATAACCTTCGGCGTCTTGCCTTCCATCACGGCGACGCAGGAATTGGTGGTCCCGAGATCGATACCGATGACCTTGGCCATGGTCTTAATTCCTCTCTATTTTCGGCAGGTCGGGCCGGCCCGTCAGGCGCCCTTTAGTCCGACCCCCTTAATCTACGCGCGCCCGGCGGTGTCGAAGAGCCGCGCAAGGCAATTTCCCTTGGCTCATATAGGAGTGCGTCATCGCCCCGCAAGGCAGAATTGTCGCGTTGGACGATTACCACAACGAACCCGACCCGGATGGACGACCGCCAGCCATCAAAGTCTACGCCTTGCGCCTTCCGCCTTGCGGCCGGCCGGGCCATGCGGGGAGTAAGGGGACATTACGGAATGAGGGTGGCGGTAGTCGATTAAAAATCCGATGATAGCGCGCAAATGACCTTGCAAATCGGCCTTTCGGGACAGCGAATTTATCCGCAATATTTCAGCCGGCAAGCACAGGCTGCGGTACTTGGCGCGTTGCGCGCCGTCTTGGACGCCGCGCCGTTTTTCACCCCGCGCATGCCTAAGTCCGGCCGGCCGATGTCGGTCGCCATGTCCAATTGCGGTCCGCTGGGCTGGATTTCGGACGAGAAGGGTTACCGGTACGAGCCGACCCATCCGCAAACTGGACGGCCTTGGCCGGCGATCCCAGCTGTCCTGACCGAGTTATGGAGCGACGTCGCCCAATACCGGCATCCGCCGGAAGCCTGTTTGATTAACTACTACGGCCCGAACGCCAAAATGGGTCTGCATCAGGATCGCGACGAGGCGGATTTTTCCGCTCCTGTCGTGTCGTTATCGCTCGGCGATTCCTGTCTGTTCCGAATAGGCGGGGCGCTGCGCGGCGACCCGACCCGCTCCTTTCGTCTCAATTCCGGCGATGTGCTCGTCCTTGGCGGCGATACCCGTCTGGCTTTCCATGGCGTCGACCGGATCTATTCGAATACATCCACCTTGCTCGGCGAAGGCGGGCGGATCAATCTGACGATGCGGCGCGTGACACGTCCACCGAGCGAGCTTGCCGGTGCACGCGCCGCGCCGATAGCAGCCGTTTCGGAACTTACAGATCGGTAGTGCGATGAACCCAGCGCTCAGAATTCGCTCCACGTGTAAATCCGCGGCCATTGTCGCCGCGGGCTGCTTCCTCATTCTCATATTTTCCGTTCAAATGGCGTCGCCGGCCTGGTCGGCCGATCCAATTTTCCCGACCGGCTCGCGGCTAGGCCTCGTACCGCCTCCTGGCATGGCCAAGAGCCGCACATTCGTGGGCTTCGAAGACACCGACAAGAACGCGGCGATTCTTTTGACGACGCTTCCCTCTGAGGCCTACGAGCAGCTCGATAAAGCCATGGTTCCCGAGGCCATGAAGAAGCAGGGCATCGATGTCGACAAACGCGAGCCGATCGAAATTCCCGCCGGCAAGGGTTTCCTGCTCAGCGGCAAACAGACGACCGACAAGGGCCGCGTTCGCAAATGGCTATTGATTGCCGTGGCGGGCGACATGACGGCGCTTGTCAACGTTCAGGCGCCGGAACAGGACGCGACTTATTCGGACGAGGTGGTGCGCGCGGCGCTCGAAACGCTCGCGGTGCGCGCTCACATACCCGACGCCGAACAGTTAAGCCTCATACCGTTCAGAATCGGAGACCTTGCCGGTTTCAATATCGAGGATGTAATACCGGGCCACGCGATCATGCTTGCCGACGGCCCCGCCGATCATAGCGACCAAAAGGCGACGACGGTGAAGACCCGCATGTTCATTGCGGCGCAGCCGGGAGGGCCGGACCAACCCGGCGACCGCGAGAACTTCGCCCGCGTGGCGTTCGACCAGATCGTCGGAATAAAAGACGTGCACATACAGGATGCCGAACCGCTCCGCATTGCAAATCAGGCGGGTTATCAAACCTTGGCAAAGGCCGCCGACATTGAAACCGGCAACGACGTGATGGTGGTCCAATGGCTGCGATTCGGTTCGGGTGGATTCTTGCGGATGATCGGCATCGCCCGCGCCGACGGTTGGGTCGACACGCTGACCCGCCTGCGCACCGTGCGCGACAGTGTCGAGACGAATTAGGGGACGATCAGGAAACGCGATCGATCCAAATCCGAACCGTGCTTTCCTCAGTAACTACAAATTTTCTTGCCGCCGGTCTCTAGAGCGGGTTGTCGTTCTCATTGTCGTTGCTCGCCGCGGACGGCGCCATTTTCGGTCCGCCCTTCGAGACCCCGACGAGAGCCGGACGCAGTACCCGGTCACCGATCATATAACCAGGCTGCACCACCTGCACGACGCTACCCGCGGGCACTGTGGCGTCGGGCACTTCAAACATCCCTTGATGAAGATTGGGATCGAATTTTTCGCCCAGAGGCGTGAACTGGCGCACGCCGTTTTTCTCGAGCGCCTTTAAAAGTTCTCGTTCGGTTAGCTCGACGCCGTCAATCAGCGCTTTTACACCGCTTTGCGCGCTGGCGCGCAACTCCGGCGTTACCGCTTCAAGCGCGCGGCGCATATTGTCGGCCACGACGAGCAAATCGCGCGCGAAAGACGTGACGCTATAGAGGCGGGAATCGGCTACTTCGCGCTCGGTACGCTTGCGCAGATTTTCCATCTCGGCAAGCGCACGCAACAGACGATCCCTCATTTCGGCGTGTTCGCGCTCCAGTGCGGTGGATGGCGCTGGGGAACGCTCTGGGGATCGCTCCGGACTTGGCCTCGCTTCGGATGCCGCAGCATTCTCCGGCGTCGCGTCCTCGTCCTTGGCGCGGGCGGTTTGGTCCGTCATCTCCCATCCTGTGCTAAACGTGCCGTGTCTAACCGTTCACTGGCCCCGGATTCGACCCCCTGGTCGTTGTATAATAACGCTTGAACGGGTGCCCCGCATATCAGCGTTGCAGCGGCAAAAATCAAGCGCACGCAACGCTTTTTAGCCGCCGAGCAGCTTGCTGACCACTTTGGCGGTGTAATCGACCATGGGCACGATCCGGGCATAGTTCAAGCGTGTCGGGCCGATCACTCCGAGCACGCCGACGATCCGCCCGGAAGCGTCGTGATAGGGCGCCACGATTGTCGAGGAGCCCGATAGCGAAAACAGCTGGTTTTCCGAGCCGATAAAGATGCGCACGCCCTCGGCCTGTTCGGCGCGGCCGAGAAGGTCGATCACCTCGCGCCGGGTTTCGAGATCGTCGAACAACAGCCGTATCCGCTCGAGATCGGCCAGCGCTTTGAGGTCGTCGAGCAAATGCGCTTGCCCACGCACGATCAGCTTGCGCTCTTCGTTTTCGCCTCCCGACCAGCTCGCCAGACCCTCGGCGACGACCCGTTTCGTCAATTGATCGAGCTGCGCTTCGCTTTCTTTGAGCGTGCGTTCGATCTCGGCCCGCACCGCGTTGAGCGTGCGGCCGCGGATGCGGGCGTTGAGAAAGTTGGCGGCTTCGGTCAAAGCCGAAGTCGGCAGGCCAACCGGAACATTAAGGATGCGGTTTTCGACCTGCCCGTCTTCGCCGACCAGAACGACCATTGCGCGTTCGGGCTCCAGCCGCACGAATTCGATATGTTTAAGCCGCGGGTTCGATTTGACGGTGAGCACCACGCCGGCAGCGCGGCTCAAGCCCGAAAGCAAGCCCGAAGCCTCTGTCAGCACCGCTTCCATCGATTTCCCTTGGCCCGAACCCGCGACTTGCGCCTCGATCGCTTTGCGGTCGGCTTCGGTGAGATCGCCGATCTGCATCAGCGCATCGACGAAGAACCGAAGCCCCATTTCGGTCGGCAGGCGGCCCGCCGAGGTGTGCGGGGCGTAAACGAGACCCAGCTGTTCGAGGTCGGACATGACATTGCGCACCGAGGCAGGCGACAACGTCATCGGCAGAATGCGCGACAGATTGCGCGAGCCGACCGGCTCGCCGGTCGCAAGATAACTTTCGACGATCTGACGAAATATTTCGCGCGAACGCTCGTTGAGCTGGGCAAGGCCCAGCTGGCTCGCGCCAAGCGGAAGTTCGTGACTCGTCAAAACGCGCTCCGTGGTCTTGAAACGATATTTATCACTCCGCGGCCGCCATCGCACGCGCCCGTGTCGCCCTGCGCAGCAAGCCCATCAGCTTTCGCACCGAACCGAAAGTCTCAAGCCGGGCGACAGCTTCGATCACTTCAT
>DASPWC010000013.1:0-4685 GCA_035622055.1 Xanthobacteraceae bacterium
TCGGTCATTGCGAGCGCGACGGAAACGATACCCGAGAAGCTCAGGCGCCGCCGCGCCGCGATGGTGCGCGCCTCGGCATCGATGACAAGCGCGCCGTCCTTGTAAAGACGGCCCGATGGTAGTTCATCGATAATTTCGGCCGCGCCGGGCGCCAAGCGCACAAGATCGCCGTTACGGCAGACCAGCACCTGCGGCACCCCGGCCCGGCGGGCGAGTTCAGCGTGCTCGGCGAGATGCAGCGCCTCGCCGTGCGCGGGGATCAGGATTCGGGGCCGCACCCACCCGATCATGTCGCGCAACTCGTCGCGGCGCGGGTGGCCCGAGACGTGGACGAGATGCGTACGGTCGGTGATGACCTCGACCCCCTGCTCGATCAAGCCGTTGATGACGCGCCCGATCGCCTTCTCGTTGCCGGGGATTGGACGTGCCGAGAAAATCACGCGGTCGCCGCGCGACAGCGTAACGTCTGGGTGTTCGTCCTCCGCGATGCGCGCCAGCGCCGCCCGCGGCTCACCTTGACTGCCGGTGCACAGCGCTACGACTTTTTCCGGCGGCAGATGGCCGTAGCTCTCAGCGCCGCGAAAATCTTGTATTCCGTCGAAATAGCCGGTCTCGCGCGCGACCTGGACAACACGATCCATCGCCCGGCCGACCACCACAATTTCGCGACCGGCCGCGCGCGCGGCCTGCGCCACGGCGCGCAAGCGGCCGACATGGGAGGCAAAGGTTGTCACGGCTACACGGCGCGGCGCCGTGCGGATGAGTTCAGCCAGGGTTTTCGCCACTTCGGATTCCGAGGGCGATCGCCCTTCGCGGATCGCGTTGGTGGAGTCTCCGACGAGAGCGAGCACCCCCTCGTCGCCAAGCGCGGTCAGCTTCGCCGCGTCGGTCGGCGCGCCGACCACAGGCGTAGGATCGATTTTCCAATCGCCGGTGTGCAACACCGTGCCCGCGGGTGTGCGGACCGCTAGCGCATTCGACTCAGGAATTGAGTGAGCGACATTGATAAAATCGATGACGAACGGCCCCAGCGTCACACTGCCGCCCACGGGAACGATCTGCACTGGAATCTCGGGCGCGCCCGGCTCCGACGCGCGCCGGGCTTCGAACAAAGCCGACGTAAACGGCGTGGCATAGATCGGTACTTTGAGCCGCGGCCAAAGATCGATCAGCGCGCCCATATGGTCCTCGTGGCCGTGAGTCAGCACGAGTCCCACAATGTTTTTGCGCTCTTCGATCAAATATCGGATATCCGGCAGGATGAGATCCACGCCGGGCAGATGTTCTTCCGAAGCAAACGACACGCCGCAATCGACGATGATCCACTGCCGCCGCCTGGCGTCGCCGAAGCCGTAGATCGAGAGATTCATCCCGATCTCGCCGATCCCGCCAAGCGGTGCAAATACCAGTTCGCTGTGCGCCATCTCGTTAAGTCCAAGCGCTCCAGATACGCCGCCAGCCGCGTTCGTTCAGTGGAAATACGTCACCCGCCGATATTTTTTTCAGGCCCCCGTCGCCCATGCCGAGCACCAGACGCCCCGACTGATCGAGCCCGACAAAGCGACCATGCAACTCGGCGGTGCCGTCGCGCACGGTGATCTCTTCGCCGATACCGGATGCCGAGCTGAGCCAGTCGCCCAGAATAGTCGGGAAACCACCGCCGCAATTCCACTGAGCGATACGCCGGCACATGGTGGCCGATAGGCTCTGAAAGAGTTGCTGCGGCGTGACATCGGCGCCCTGGGCCAGGAGATCGGTGGCGGGAAAAGAAACCATGTCTTCGTCAGGTAGAGACGACGCATCGGGCGCGCTGCCGCCTGGAATCGTCGTCGGATGCGTCGTGCAATTGACGCCAATTCCCACGATGACCGTTAATCGCATGCCTGGGATGCGCTCGCCTTCCATACCGGCTTCGCCTTCGATGAGAATGCCGGCACACTTTTGCGCCGCGAGCAACAGATCGTTCGGCCATTTGAAACGCAGCTTCGGCGCCAGCATCGGCGCTCGCGAAACTATGGCATCGCGCACGGCCAAGGCGGCGACGAAAGCCAGTTCCGGCGCGCGGTCGTGTCGCGAGGGATCGCTGAGCAGCAAGCTCGCGTAAAGATTGCCCGGCGGCGAAATCCAAGACCGGCCTCTTCGGCCCCGCCCTTGCGTCTGCTCTACAGCGGTAATCCAAAGCGGCCCGCTTTCGCCGGCCCGCGCTCGCAGTCGCGCTTGCGCATTGGTGGACTCGGTGGCGGCAAGTGCCTCGAGCCGCACCCCGGCCTCAACCGCAATGGGGTCAAGCTGCATCAGAACAGAGAATGCGCAGCCGCGCTCGCCATCCCGACCAGCGGCGCCGGATAAAGGAAAAAGAGGATATTGAATAGGCCGCAGATCCCGAGCACGACTCGTAGCTCATACGGCATCTGATTGAAACCTTCGACCGGTTCGTCGAAATACATCAATTTGATGATTGCGAGATAATAATAGGCTCCGACGACGCTCGCGAGCACCCCGATTACGGCGAGCACGTAGAGACCGGCTTTGATAGCGGCGAGGAACACGTAAAACTTGGCAAAGAAGCCGGCCAGGGGCGGTACGCCAGCCATCGAAAACAGCAGCATGGCCAAAAAGAACGCCGTGGTGGGATGCGTGCGAGCCAATCCGGCAAGCTGGTCGATCGATTCGACCATGCCGGTGGTGCGCCGCATTGAAAGGATCACGGCGAACACGCCTAGCGTCATAGAGACGTAAATAGCTACGTAGACCAGCACGCCTTGCACGCCCTCATTGGTTCCTGCAGCAAGCCCGATCAGGGCGAAGCCCATATGGCCGATCGACGAATAGGCCATCAGGCGCTTGAAGTTGCGCTGGCCGATGGCCGCGAATGATCCGAGACCCATCGAGGCGATCGAAACGAACACAACGATCTGTTGCCATTGCGGCGTGATGGCGGGGAACGCCATGACCGCCACGCGCACGAACATCGCCAGACCGGCGACCTTGGGTGCGGCGGCGAAAAAAGCGGTGACCGGTGTCGGCGCGCCTTCATAGACGTCTGGCGTCCACATATGGAAAGGCACGGCCGAGACCTTGAAGCAGAAACCGGCGAACAGAAAAACGATTCCGAAAATCAGTCCGATCCCGCCCTGCGCGGCCGCATGCGCGATGCCGGCAAAGCTGACGGTGCCGGTAAAGCCGTAAGTTAGGGAGGCACCGTAGAGCAGCATGCCTGAGGACAGCGCTCCAAGAACGAAATATTTCAGCCCGGCCTCGGTCGAGCGGAGGGAATCGCGGTGGATTGCCGCCACGACGTAGAGCGGCAAACTCATGAGTTCGAGACCCAGGTAGAGCGCAATGAGGTCGGCGGCCGAAATGAGCATCAGCATGCCGAGCGTCGAAAGCAGGATAAGAACCGGATATTCGAACTTCCGCTGCTTTTCGTGGCCGAGATAATCGAGCGACATGACGATTGCCGCGGCCGAGCCGAGCAGCGCCAGAATTTTCAGAAAGCGCGCAAAGTCATCGACGATGAAGCTGCCGCCGAACGCGGTCAGCTTTCCCGACGGCAGTAGGGCGACAATGACGCCGGCGATGACCAGAAGGCCGATCGCGGCGGGATCGACGACTCGGCCGGCCTCCGCGGGGCGGTACGCCCCCAGCATCAGCAGCGTCATCGCGCCTAGAGCGAGCACGAACTCGGGCAGGAGCGGAATTAGCGTTTGGAGCTGCGCAGCCGTCATCGCCTACCTCGTGAGCGCCGCCGCGTGCATGGCGCCGACCGCATGCCGATAGTTATCGATGAGCTGTGTCACCGACGCAGACGAAATATCGAGAACCGGCTTTGGGTAGACGCCCAAAACGATCGTTAAGATCACGAGCGGCGCCATGATCGTTATTTCGCGCAACCCGATATCCCTGATGCCGAAAAGGCTCGGCTTTTCCAGTCTCCCGAAAATCACCTTGCGATAAAGCCACAACGCGTAGGCCGCGGATAGGATGGTGCCGAGCGTCGCCAGGGTCGCCACCCAATTGTTGACGCGGAAGGTGCCGATCAGCGTGAGAAATTCGCCGACGAAGCCCGAAGTGCCCGGCAAGCCGATATTGGCCAGCGTGAAGACCATAAAGACGAACGCATAAAGTGGCATGCGATTGACGAGGCCGCCATAGGCCGCGATCTCGCGCGTATGCATCCGGTCGTAGATGATACCGACGCACAGGAACAAGGCGGCAGAGACGATGCCGTGCGAGATCATCTGAAAAATGCCGCCGGCAACGCCTTGCGCCGTCACCGCAAAAATACCCATCGTAACAAACCCCATATGCGCGACGGACGAATAGGCGATGAGCTTTTTGACATCCTCCTGCACGAGCGCCACGAGCGAGGTGTAAATGATCGCCACGACCGAAAGCGCGTAAATCAGCGGCGCCAAATGCGCGGAGGCTTCCGGAAACATCGGCAGCGAAAAGCGCAAAAACCCGTAACCACCCATCTTCAGCAGGATCGCCGCAAGAATCACCGAACCCGCCGTGGGCGCTTCCACATGCGCATCGGGCAGCCAGGTGTGGACGGGCCACATCGGCAATTTCACGGCGAACGACGCCAGGAAGGCGAACCATGCCCAGGTCTGCAACGCCAACGGAAACGGGTGATGCAGCAGCGTCGGAATGTCGGTGGTGCCGGCCTGCCAATACATCGC
>DASPWC010000014.1:0-3107 GCA_035622055.1 Xanthobacteraceae bacterium
GGGCTTTACCAGTGGACCAATGAAATTTCTCGACGAAGCCAAGATTTATATCCGCTCCGGGGACGGCGGCAACGGCTGCGTCTCGTTCCGGCGCGAGAAGTTCATCGAATTCGGCGGCCCCAACGGCGGTGACGGCGGCAAAGGCGGCGACGTGATCGCGCAAGCGGTCGATGGGCTCAATACGCTGATCGACTACCGCTACCAGCAGCATTTTACCGCCGGCAACGGCCGCGCTGGCATGGGAAAAGATCGGCACGGCGCCAACGGCAGCGACGTGATGCTGAGAGTTCCGGCCGGCACGCAGATCTACGAGGAGGACGGAGTAACGCTCCTGGCGGACCTCATCGCCGTCGGGCAGTCCGTCGTGCTCGCGCGCGGCGGAAATGGCGGCTTCGGCAATGCTCATTTCAAATCGTCGACCAACCGCGCGCCTCGTCATGCCAATCCCGGCCTACCCGGTATCGAACTCACAATCCGGCTTCGGCTGAAACTGATCGCCGATGCCGGAATCATCGGACTGCCGAATGCGGGCAAGTCGACCTTCCTTGCCGCCGTCAGCGCTGCGAAACCGAAGATCGCCGACTATCCATTCACGACGCTGCATCCGCAGCTCGGCGTGGTCGATGCCGACGGCCGCGAATTCGTGCTGGCAGACATTCCGGGTTTGATCGAAGGCGCTCATGAGGGGCAGGGCCTCGGCGACCGTTTTCTCGGTCATGTCGAGCGCTGCCGGGTGCTACTGCATCTTGTCGACGGCACCGTCGAAGACGCCGGCACGGCTTACCAAACGGTCCGCCGCGAATTGTTCGCCTATGGCCACGACCTTGCCGACAAGCCGGAGATTATCGCACTGAACAAGGCGGACGCCCTGGGCAAGGCCGATATCGCCCGGCAAGTGGCGCGCTTGCGCGACGCAGCGAAAAAATCGCCGGTCGTGATTTCGGCTGTCAGCGGGCAGGGCGTCCCGGACGTCTTGCGGGCACTTCTCGCAATCATTGATAAAGCACGCGAGCAGGTCAGCGACCAAAGTCCTGCGAATGCGGTTTGGCAGCCGTAGCGCGCATCGAGGGGGGAAACATTCATGGCCTACACGTTCGTCCTGGTTCATGGCGCTTGGCATGGCGGTTGGTGCTGGCAACGCGTTGCCGATCGGCTTCGCGGTCTAGGCCACAAGGTCTTCACGCCGACGCTTACCGGTCTCGGCGAGCGTTCGCATCTTTTGCGCTTGGATATCGATATCGGCACGCACATCACCGATATCGTCAACGTTTTGAGGTGGGAACGATTGAGCGATATCGTGCTGTGCGGGCATTCCTACGGCGGCTTTGTTATTTCCGGTGTCGCCGAAGCGATGCCGGCCGCGATACGCTCGATTGTTTTCCTCGATGCTTTTGTGCCGAGCGATGGCGATTCGCCTCAAAGTTTGACCGGGCCCGCGGTGCAGGAAGGCATTCGCGCCGCGTTACAGCGCGGCGATATCAGCATGCCGCCGCGGTCCGCGGAATTTTTCGGCGTCAACGCGGCCGATCGGTCTTGGGTGGATGCACTGTGCGTCCCGCAGCCGATCGGGACGTTTACCCACAAGATTGCGCTCACCGGCGCGCGCGAAAGGATCGCGCGCAAAACCTATATTCGCGCCGCAGCCTACGCCAATCCGGGTTTCGACAAGGCTCTTGCCGCGGCAAGATCCGATCCGTCGTGGCGAATTTACGAAGTACCGTGCGGTCACGATGTCATGATCGACATGCCGGAGCGTCTTACCGAGATTCTGCCGGAAGCCGCGGCCTGAAGCGAGCAAATTTCAGGGATCCATCGCGCTTGATGCGGGGCAGCAAGTCCGTTTCCCACGCCAGATAATCCCGCATCGCCGCGGCAACATCGCCCGATCGCTCGTAGGGTTTGCGCCATTGATCGACCGGCTCATCCGCCATCCTCGCTTCGGTCGATACCGGATATCCCGCGGCGGCCCACGCCGCATTGCCGCCCGTCAGAAAATGCACTGGCCCTTTGTTGAGTCTCGCGGCTTCAACGACCGCCAATTCGGCAAGCACGCCGTCCTCCGATGTAAGAATGAGTGCGCCATCGGCGGAGATCTTTTTCAGTGCCTGCGCGAGCCGCGGCCTGATCGCAAACCAGGCGCCGGGAATGTGCCGCGCCAGATAGTTCCTGCTCAGTGAAAGGTCGACGACGGTCGCGGCATTGCGCGACAGAAGTTCGTTCAGGTCTTGGCAGGAGATGGCCGCTTCGGGGCGGATTGCGGTCTCCAGCGCCGAAGGAACGGGCCATGCTTTTTCCGCGCCCGCCGCCGCCATAACGTAAACCTCGGCAAAACCCATCTGGCGCAGCCACGATCCCGTCATCGCCGCCCGAACCTCGGCATCGTCGGCCAATACGATGCGTGCGCCGAGCGTACCGATATATTGGTCGGTGGCTTGCACAAGCTGTCCGCCCGGAGCCGAAATGGCGCCGGGAAAATGACCCGCGACATATTCCGCGGGGTCGCGAACGTCGAAAAGATAGACGGTGCGCGATCGATCTGCGCGCCATGCCTCGAGCTTCGGCGGATCGATACGCCTCACCCCGCAAGCGTCCGCCACGCGCCACGCCGCCTTTTGCGCCCAGCGCAGCATATCCGGCGAGACATCCGGCGCGCGGCGATTCTGACCGCTGTCGCAACCAAAGCCGGCAAGGCTCCATCCCATGGTGCCGTTGCGCAGCGCGACGACTTTGTTCGGCAAGCCGGCATTGATCAGCGACTGCGCGCCGATAATGCTGCGGGTACGCCCGGCGCAATTGACCACGACCGTTGTATTAGCCGACGGCGCGATCGCGCGCGCGCGCAACACGAGTTCCGCGCCCGGCACGTTGGTCGCCGTGGGGATGGAGACCCGCGCATATTCATCAAACGGCCGGCTGTCGAGCACGACAAAATCGCCGCCATCGCGCAGCAGCTTGGCGAGTTTGTCCGCCGAGATGCTCGGCGTGGCTTCGGCGTGTTCGATGTATTCGCCGAATGCCTTGCTCGGCACGTTGACGCCCGAGAACAGTTCGAAACCAGCCGCCGCCCATCCCGCTATACCGCCAGCGAGGATGCGCAGGTCGGTATA
>DASPWC010000015.1:0-18704 GCA_035622055.1 Xanthobacteraceae bacterium
TCCTCGGATGCGATCCGGAGCGCGGCGATCTCGGCCGCGAACTGGTCAGCCGAAACGGCGCTCAAACCACGAACCTGGATGCTGCCGCGCGCGCTGACTTCGACGACGCCGTTGCCGTGCGTCCGCGCCGCCGCGCAGAAATGCTTGAATTCGGCAAGCGTCATTGTGTCGATCGGCGTGAGGCGCGCCAGCAAGCCGTCGCCCGTAGGCATAGGCGCCGAGAGGCCCGGACAAGCGCCACGCCGGACCGGCGTCCTGTGCGCGTGCGCGCTCACGCCATTTCTCCCACGACGGCCTGCCCGCGCAGCGCCGCGAGCGTTGCATCGACATCGTTGCGCCGCGGATGCCAGAACCCGCGCCGGCGCGCTGCCTCGAGACGCTCCGCGATCGCCATGGCGGCTCCGGGATTTTCGCGCAGCAGGAAGGCCCGCACCTCGGGGTCGCCGACGTATGCAGCGTGAAGGAGATCAAACAATTCGCTGGCGACGGCGTCGGTTGTCTCGGCGAAGTTCACGAGCCGGTCGACCGTTTCGGCAAACTCGGCGGCGCCGCGCGGGCCATGGCGCATCTGGCCGGTGATAAAACGCGGATTGACCGCGCGCGCGCGAACGATGCGCGCTAGCGCCGCCGACAAGGCGCGTGCCCGTGGGCGCTCGGGATCGGTCATGTCCAGCATGACGAGATCGGCCTCGCGGCCCAGCAATTTCGCGGCCGCCGCAAAGCCGCCGACAAAGGCGGCGTCTTCAGCGCCTTCAAGAAGATCGCGCCCGGGATCGTCGCTGGCATGGACCAGCATGTCGGCGCCCGCCACGCGCACGGCGAAGGCGCCGGGCGCCGCGCCCGCCTGACCTTCAGCGCCGGTATAAACATGCGAGGCCGCGGCGAGATAGGCCGTGCCGATCGTATCGATACCGACTTCACGGCCGAGCAGATCTTCAGTTCCGGCGCCGTAGGTTCCGGGCGCCGTGCCGAATATGCGGTCGAGACGCGCGCCGCTTTTGCCGTTCGCGGCGCGCCGCATCGCCGCCAGCGGATTTTCGTCGTCATCCTCCTCGCGCGCCGCGACTGCCTGTACTGCGGCATCGATGAGTGCGATCTGAGCCGGAAACAGATCGCGAAACAATCCGGAAATGCGCCAAGTGACATCGACGCGCGCGCGGCCGATGGCGGCGACGGGCAAGACTTCCACGCCGGTGACGCGGCCGGTCGCGTGCTCCCAGATCGGTCGGCAGCCCATCAAAGCGAAACCTTGGGCGATTTCTTCGCCCCCGGTGCGCAATGTAGCGCTGCCCCACAGATCCAACACCACCGCGCGCGGCATTTCGCCATGGCTCTGCAGATGCGCCCGCACCACTTCGGCGGCGGCACTGCTGCCGAGCTCCATCGCGGTCGGAGTCGGCAATGTGCGCGGGTCGGCGGTGAACAGATTTCGTCCGGTCGGCAATACGTCGCGCCGGCCGCGCGCCGGCGAGCCGGCGGGTCCGGCGGCGATCCGGCGTGCGTCGAGTGCTGCAAGGAGCGCGGCGCGCTCCGCTTCGGCGCTGTCGCGCCATGCCGGGTCGTCGCAGCCTTGCGCGATCCGGCCGTAGATGTGCTGGCCATCCTTGATCGCGAGATCCTTAAGATCGCACAGCCAAGCGTCGATGCGCCGCAGCGCCTCGTCCGGCGCCGCTGTCGCGCCGACGCCCGCCTCGCGCGCCAAACCGGTGCGTTGCGCGATCGCGATGATCGCGCCGGCAAGACGTTCACGTCGCCGGCGATCGAGCCCCTCGGCTTGAACGTATTCATCCAGCAATAATTCCAGTTCATGCGTCTCGCCGCTGACGCCGCCGGTCGTCAGCGGCGGCGGCAAGTGGCCGATCGTGACGCCGGCAATACGGCGCTTGGCCTGCGCTGCCTCGCCCGGATTGCTGGCGAGGAATGGATAGATCACCGGCAGGCTTCCGGCGACGATTTCCGGGAAGCATTGCGCCGTCAGCGCCACGGCCTTGCCGGGAAGCCACTCCAGCGTGCCGTGGGCGCCCATATGGACGAGCGCGTCCGCGCGGGCGACGTGTTGCAGCCAAAGGCAAAATGCGACAAGCGCATGGCGCGGCGGCAAGAGAGGATCGTGGTAGTCGGCGCGCCGTTGCGTGGTGCGTCCGCGATCGGGCGGCAGCGCCACCAGAACGTTGCCGAATCGTTGCGCGTGAAATCGGAATGCGCCGTCGCGCGCATCGGGATCGTCCGCCGGATCGCCCCAAGCTTGGCGGATTTTTTCGGCTGCCTCGCGCGGCACCTTTTCGAGCAGATGCGCGTAAAGTTCGATGGTGAGGCAGGCATCGTCCGCGCCGCGCGAGAGCGCATCGAGCAAGTCGCGCGGCGTGCCCGGCGTTCCGGTCACGGCGTAACCGGCTGCTGCGAGATCGTCGAGTGCCGCAAGCACGCTTGCCGGCACGTCGAGGCCGACGGCATAACCGGCGCGGCCTTTCACGCCGGGATAGTCCGGGAGCAAAAATGCGACCCGGCGCTCGCGGCGCGGCAGGCGCGCAAGCCGCACCAAAGCGGCGACACGGTCGGCGGCGATGGCGACGCGATCAGGCTCGGGGCGGCTTGAAAGCGCGGTAAAGGCAAGCTCTCGCGACGGCGATAACGGATTCTTGAAGGCAATAACGCCGGCGAGCAGGCGGCCGTCCAGTTCGGGAAGAACGACGTGCATTGCAAGGTCCGCAGTGCCGAGCCCGCGTGGGCTGTCTTGCCAGGCGGTGCGTTTGGTCGTGGCGCTCACAATCTGCAAGACCGGGACGCCCGGCGCGTCGAGCGGCGTCGGCTCGGCGGTGCCGCTTGTGGCAAAGGCCGTCATGGTAACGATCGCCGCAGGCTTGAGCCGGCCGAAGGCTTCGCCGAGAAACGCCACCGCGTCAGCGTCCTTCAGGCTCGTGACCAAGAGCGGCGCAGCGGTCAAGCTGCGCGTCGCCAGTGCAGCGCAAAGCGCATCGACGGGCGCGGTTTCGCCCGAGAGCAGCATGGCCCGATAAAATACGACCGGAACGACCGGCCGATCCGGTGCAAGATCGGCGATCAGGCGGTCGAGCGGAACCGCGCCGTGGCCCGGCCGATAGCCGGCAAATCGCGGCACCGGCGTGGACTCGCGCAGGTCCAATGCAAATCCGGCGTGGCGCGCCAGCCGCCGCAGCAGGGCGCGCATATTGTCGGGGCCGCCTTCCCTGAAATAGCGCAGCAGCGCCTTAAGCTCGCCGCCCGGCAAGGTAGAGGCTTCCACAAGCCGCGGATCGTCGCGATCCTCGCCGGGCAATACGGCAAGCGCAATTCTGCGTTCCCGCGCGACCGCGCTCAGGCGCTCGACGCCGTATTTCCACCAATCGAGCCCACCGAGAAGGCGAACCAAAACGACCTTGGCATGTGCGCCGACGCGATCGGTCCAAAGATCGACGGACATCGGGTGACGCAAGTCGCGCAGATGCGCAAGGCGCACGCTCGGCAGCACGCTGCATTCGGCTTGCCAGGCGGCCGCGAGGCTGGCGAGATCGCTATCGGCAAACGACAACACCACGATGTCCCCCGGCGGTTGTCCGAGGTCGGTCGCTTCGACAATTTCGTCGAGGCCGGTGGAACTTGTCGTGAGCAGATGCATCGCTCATCTCAACGTAGCTTATCCGGCGATCGCGTTCGCTACTGCGGCACGGTCGAGGCCTTTCAGCCCAATCACGACGAGCCGCCCTTGTCGCGGCTCCGAGGCGCGCCAGGCCCGCTCGTATTGATGGGTGACCCGTGTTCCGACCGCTTGCACGAGCAGCCGCAACGGCTTGTTGGCTACGGCGGCAAAGCCCTTTACGCGCAGCACGTCGAACCGGTCGGCAAGCGAGGCAACGCGCGCGGCCAGCGCTGACGCATCCGCCACTTCGTCGATCGGCACAACGAAAGTGTCAAAGTCGTCGTGGTCATGCTCGGCCTCGGCATCGTGCCGGGTCCGGCGGTTGGCAATGTCGTTCTCGGTACCGACGCCAAGTCCGAGAAGCAACATCTGATCGACCTTGCCGTCGCGTACGGGCAACACCTTTACGCTTCGCGGCAGCGCGCTTGAAATCGCCGCCAGGGCCCGGTTGATGCCGGCTTCATCCAGGAGATCGCGTTTGTTCAGGACGACGAGGTCGGCGCAGGCGATCTGATCCTCGAACACTTCTTCGACCGGATCGTCGTGCTCGAGCGCGCTGTCGGCGGCGCGCTGGCGCTTAAGTGCATTAAGATCGGCGGCGACGCGCCCGTCGGCGAGCGCCGCCCCGTCGACAACGACGACGACGCCGTCGATCGTGACGCGGCTCTTGATCGCCGGCCAATGAAACGCCTGTACCAGCGGCTTCGGCAGGGCGAGGCCCGACGTTTCGATCACGATATGCTCAATGCCGCCCTTGGCGAGAATGGCGTCGAGCGCCGGCACGAACTCGTCGACTACCGTGCAGCACAAGCAGCCGTTGGCCAGCTCGACAATATTCTCGTCGGGGCAGGCGGCATTGCCGCACCCTTTCAGGAGTTCGCCATCGATGCCGACGTCGCCGAATTCGTTGACGATCACGGCAAGCCGGCGGCCCTGTGCGTGCGTCAGCACGTGACGGATCAAGGTGGTTTTCCCGGCGCCGAGAAAGCCGGTAACGATGGTGCAGGGCACGCGCGCAAGCTGTGTAGCGCTTTCGCCGTTCATTGGTCGTTCTCCGTGAAGTCGATGGGCGGCACGCGCGCAATCAAGCCGCGCTTGAGGATTTCCGGCCGGCCGCGCCAGGGCAAAATGCCATCGTCCGCGCCGGCAAGGAGCGCCGCGCCTTCGACCAGTGCGCCGGCATCGGCGGTGTCGAGTCCGCCGAAAACGTAAGTCCAAGAGCCGTTGCAGCGCATCGCCGCGCTCAGCCCGCGCGTGCAATTGGCAAGGCAGCGCAGCCGCCGCACGATCACGCCCGTTCCGGATGCCGCGCGCTCGGTTGCCGCGGCGAGGAGCGCGCCCGGACGCGGTTCGGCGTCCGGCTCGCCGGCGCGCCTGCAGGTAACGCAGACATAAATCAGCGGCGCCATGGGCGGCTCCTAGGCGTGTTCGACGGCGGGCCGGTCGAAACCCTGCCAGCGATAGATCAGGTAGGACACAATCCAGCTTCCGACAAAAATTCCGATGACGAGGTAGCCGAAATTGGACAGCTCGTCGTTGAGATCGCCGATCATGGTCCAGAAGCCCCCTTCAAGCTCGAGCTTGTCGGCGATCAGGCCCAGCGCCTCCACGCCGCCGATCAACAACGCCACCAGGGCGGAAATGGCGGTGATGGTCAGGTTGTACCAAATCTTGCGCAGCGGATTGAGAAACGCCCAGCCATAGGCGCCGACCATCAGCACGCTATCGGTGGTGTCGATGAGCGTCATGCCGGCGGTGAACAGCGCCGGAAAGATCATCACCGTCGCGAAATTCATGCCGTCTGAAACCTGCGTTGCGGCGACCGTGAAAAGAGCGATCTCCGACGCGGTGTCGAAGCCAAGCCCGAACAGAAATCCGATTGGCAACATCTGCCAGCTTCGCGAAACGATCCGAAATAGCGGACGGAAGAGTCGCGCGAGAAATCCCCGGCCGGAGAGCAAGCGATCAAGTTCGTGCTCGGCGTCCGGCTCGCCGCGGCGCGCGCGCTGGAAACTCCGCCATACCCCGCGCAGAATGACGAGATTGATTACCGCGACGGTGAGCAGGAAAAACGCCGACGTGCCGGTGCCGATGACGGAGCCGATCGCCTCGAAGGAACGAAGACGTCCCTGCAGGGCAAATGCCGTTCCGACAATTACTGCGACCGCAATCGTGACGGCAAGCGAGTGCCCGAGCGAAAAAAACAATCCGGTCGAGACCGGCCGCTTGCCTTCCTGCATCAACTTGCGGACGACGTTGTCGATGGCGGCGATGTGGTCGGCATCCACGGCATGACGCAGTCCCAGCACATAGGCGAGGAAGGCGGTGCCAAGAAGCGTCGGTTGCCCGGCCAGCGCGAGGAAGGCCCAGGTCCAGACTGCTGCATTGGCGGCTATCAGAAGTATGTAGATCGCGACAATCTTGCGACCCTGACAGGCGGACGCGTCATCCAGCGCCGATATCAAGTGATTTAGCACGATCGTCCTCGCGTGACCTATCGTCGGCGCGAGCGAGGACCAAAAGACTTTCGCCTTTCGAATCATCCACAGGCGCACCCCGGCCCGTGTTTGTCGCGTCGACACGGCCGATGGCAGGTCTCCTGGCTCGCGGATCGTCGCCTCGTTCGCCCTTCCCAGCGCCACGCAATGCGCCAGTGGCTTAATCGGACGAGGCTTCCCGCTCACAGTTGCGAGGGCAGCTGCGGAATTGGCCGGCATTTATGCCTGCCCGCACCGCATTCCCTATTGACCCTCATGGAGGGACCACCGATTGGCGGTAGTTAACGGTCGCGCGACTTCATTTGTCAACCGCCGCGCCCGGCGATATTCCCTCGGCCGCGGCACTGAAATGGACGCGGCAGATGGGCGCGGAACTGACTTTGGTCCTTGGCGGCGCTCGTTCCGGCAAGAGTCGTTATGCAGAGAGCCTGATCGCCGCGCTGCCACCGCCATGGCGACCGCCTTGGACCTATGTAGCGACGGCGGAAGCGGCCGACGAGGAAATGGCGGAGCGCATTGCCATGCATCGCGCGCGCCGCGATACGTCCTGGGAGACGATCGAAGCGCCGCGCGACCTTGCAACCGCGCTGCAATCCTGTGACCGCCGGCCTGTCTTGGTGGACTGCTTGACGCTATGGCTTTCGAATCTCATGTTAGCCGGCTCCGACATCGCCATTGAAACGGCGCGGCTCGAGCAAGCGCTCGCTGCCGCGGCGGCGCCGACGGTATTGGTAGCAAATGAAGTCGGCTACGGTCTTGTGCCGGATCATCCGCTCGGCCGGCGCTTTCGCGATTTGCAGGGCGCGCTCAATCAGCGTATCGCGGCACGCGCTGACCGCGTCGTGCTCGTCGTTGCCGGACTGCCGCTTACGGTGAAGGGCACATTGTGAGGCGTGAAGCCATGACCCGAGATTTCGACGATCAAGGCCTCGACAATAAAGACTTCGACAGAGCGGTAGCTGAGCGCCATCGCGCCAAGATGGCCAAGCGCAAAGCGGTGCAGGATGCCGAAGTCGCCGCCAAGACGATCGAGAAAGGTTTGCTCGTCGTCCACACCGGTGCCGGCAAGGGCAAGTCAACGGCGGCGTTCGGCTTGGCGCTGCGCATGCTGGGGCGCGGCCAACGCGTCGGCGTCGTGCAGTTCATCAAAGGCGCCTGGCATTCGGCGGAACGCGATGCGCTGGCGCGTTTCGGCGACCAGCTCGTCTGGCACACAATGGGCGAAGGCTTTACCTGGGAAACGCAAGACCGCTCCCGTGACATTGCGGCGGCCGAACGCGCCTGGGCGAAAGCTCGCGAGCTTATGGCCGAGCCCGGCCTGGGCATGCTTATTTTGGACGAACTCAATATCGCGCTGCGATACGACTATCTCGATCTTGAGGCTGTGATCGCGGCGGTCACCGCGCGGCCGGCGGCTCTGCACGTGGTGGTCACCGGACGCAATGCAAAGCCTGAACTCCTCGCCGCCGCCGATCTCGTCACCGAAATGACCTTGGTGAAGCATCATTTCGCCGCTGGCGTAAAGGCGCAACCGGGCATCGAGTTCTAGCCGTGCCGGCGCGCGCGCTGATGTTCCAGGGCACCGGCTCGGACGTGGGCAAATCGCTGATCGTCGCCGGTTTGGCGCGCGCGTTTACGCTGCGCGGGCACGCGGTGCGGCCCTTCAAGCCGCAGAACATGTCGAATAATGCCGCGGTGACAGCCGACGGCGGAGAAATCGGACGCGCGCAGGCGTTACAAGCGCGCGCCGCCGGCACGCCCGCAACCGTCGATATGAATCCGGTTCTGCTCAAGCCGCAAAGCGAGGTCGGCGCGCAAATCGTGGTGCGCGGCCGCGTGCATGCCAGCGCCAAGGCCGCCGCCTACCAAGAGATGAAACAGGATTTGTTGCCTGTCGTGCTCGACAGTTATCGAAATCTGCGGCGCGAGGCCGATATCGTCCTGGTGGAAGGCGCGGGCAGCGCTTCCGAAATCAATCTGCGGGACGGCGACATCGCCAATATGGGTTTCGCGCAAGCCGCCGGCGTGCCCGTCGTGCTCATCGGCGATATCGATCGCGGCGGGGTGATTGCGAGCATCGTCGGCACCAAGGCCGTGATCGACGCCAAGGATGCTGCGCGCATTTGCGGCTTTCTCGTCAACAAATTTCGCGGCGATCCGGCTTTGTTTGCGGATGGAATGAAACGAATCGCGCAAGCGACCGGATGGCTGGCGCTCGGCCTCGTTCCGTTTTTTCCCGACGCGCGGTTGTTGCCCGCGGAGGACGCTCTCGCGCTCCAGCAAATGCGGCCGGCAAAATCGCAAGCGCGTGTGCGCGTCGCCGTGCCGATCCTGCCGCACATCGCCAATTTCGACGATCTCGATCCGCTGGAGGCCGAGCCGGCGCTTGATCTCGTTCGGCTGGAGCCCGGTGCCGCGCTTGCGGGGAATACCGATCTCGTCATTCTGCCCGGTTCAAAGACAACGATCGCCGATTTGCACGCGCTGCGGGCTGCCGGATTCGACACTGATATCGCGGCGCACCGGCGCCGCGGCGGAATGATACTCGGGCTGTGCGGCGGCTATCAGATGTTGGGGCGAACGATTGCCGATCCGCGGGGCATCGAAGGCGCTCCGGGCCAGGTCGCCGGCCTCGGCTTGCTCGACGTCGACACCGTTCTCTCCGACCAGAAACGGCTTGAACCGGTCCGCGGCACGACGGACAATGGGGTACCGTTTTTCGGCTACGAGATACACATGGGCGTCACCGAGGGCTGCGATCGCGCCAGACCTTTTGCCAGACTTGATGACGGCTCGCCGGAGGGAGCGGTCTCGGCGGACGGGCGCGTGTTCGGCACCTATATCCATGGATTGTTTGCCGACGACCGGCAGCGCGCCGCGTGGCTAGCACGGCTCTCGGCCGGCGCCAGCGGCATCGTCTACGAGGATCTGATCGAGCAAACACTCGACCGGCTCGCTGCCCATGTTGCCGCGCATGTCGATCTCGATCACTTGCTCACGCTAGCGCGGTAAGCACGCAGTCAAGGCGGCAAGTAACGCTATAAGAACTGCCATGAGGATCGCGTCGGCGCGCCAATAAAGTGCCAGCGCGCGGCGGATGTCGGCGGCATTGGCTTCGCGGCGGCCCACTCCCATACGCGCGTCATCGACGGCGACGCCGCCGTAGCTTCGTGGGCCGGCGAGCGACAATCCTAGCGCGCCCGCCATCGCCGCTTCCGGATAGCCGGCATTGGGCGAACGATGCCGCGCCGCGTCCCGCCATACGGCGCGCCCGGCTTCGGCCGGGGAGGCGTCCTTCTGCAAGGCCGCGGCGGCAGTGAGCAAGAGCGCGGCGAGCCGCGAAGCCGGCAGATTGACCGCATCGTCCAGCCGCGCCGCCGCCCAGCCAAAGGCGGCGTAGCGGGGCGTGCGGTGTCCGATCATGCTGTCGGCGGTATTGATCGCCTTATAGAGAGCGGCTCCTGGAAGTCCGGCAACGACCATCCAAAAAACCGGCGCGACAACTCCGTCGGAGAAATTCTCCGCAAGGCTTTCGATCGCCGCGCGCGCGACGCCGGCGGCATCCAGCGCCACGGTGTCGCGGCCGACAATATGCGATACTGCCGCCCGGCTTGCGCCGATATCTTGCGATTCAAGCGCGGAGGCGACATTGGCGACATGGCGGTACAGGCTGCGTTGCGCGAGCATGGTGCTTGCGACCAAACCGAGTGCGAATATGCCGAATGGCATGGCCAACAATTCGTGTTGGACCACAAATGCGATGACGCCGGTGATGCCAAGAACGACCGCAAGTGCGATTATTCCAACGGTGCGCCGTGTCGGCATTGCCGCGTCCCGGTTAAGAGAGCGATCGAGACTGCCGATCAGAGCGCCGATCCAGGTCACCGGATGCCCAATTGCGCGCATAAGCGGTTCCGGATAACCGGTGCAGAGTTCGATCAGCATGGCAAGAAGTGCGACCGCGGCCGGCATGATGTTCACTTGTGGTGCGGATGAACCGCTTCTGCATGGCGGCGAGCTCGCCGCCGCACGGCGTTTGTTTCCTGACGCTCCCGAACCTTTCCTCGACCTTTCGACCGGGATCAATCCCAATTCCTATCCGTTGCCGCAGCTTTCAGCCGATCTGTTCGCGCGGCTGCCGCAAGGCGAGGCGCTCGCCCTGGCGGCGAACGCCGCGGCAAGGACTTATGGCGCCCCATCCGCGGCGCATGTCGTGGCCGCGCCAGGGACGCAGATTCTGCTGCCCCTTGTGGCCGGCCTCGTCGGCCCGGGCCGTGCGGCGATTGTGACGCCCACTTATGGCGAGCATGCACGCGCCGCGGTGCGGGCTGGGCATCGCGTCATCGGGATCGCCGATATCGACTCCCGGTCCGATGCCGACGTGGTGATACTGACCAACCCAAACAATCCGGACGGCAGGCTGTTCGACAAGAACGATCTGATTGCGCTTGTCAGAAAATTGCAGGTGCGCGGCAGCCTGCTCGTCGTCGACGAGGCGTTTATGGACGTCGGTCCGCCCGGCGCGAGCTTGGCGAGCGAGGTCGGTCGCGGCGGCATTGTCGTACTGCGATCGTTCGGCAAATTCTTCGGACTTGCCGGCGTCCGGCTCGGCTTCGCACTGGCTGCGCCCGATGTGGCGGCGCGGCTGCGGGCGCAACTCGGACCGTGGGCTATCTCGGGACCCGCGCTAGCGATTGGCGAGAAGGCTTTGGCCGATCGTGCCTGGATCGAAGAAGCGCGCCGCCGGCTGGCAAGCGGTGTCGGTAGGCTCGACAAGATTCTTGCCGCGGCAAATCTCGACATTGTGGGTGGCACGACGCTGTTCCGGCTCGTGCGAACGCACGCTTCCGATCTTTTCCATCATCTCGGACGCGCTGGAATTTTCGTTCGCGCGTTCCCGGAGAATCCCGCGTGGCTGCGGTTCGGCCAGCCGGCGGCGGAACCTGATTGGGCACGGCTCGAGATAGCGATGGTTGCCTACGCCAACAAGGTTTAGGCTGATGGCATGAGCTCGCGCCTTAACCGGCAGATCGACAGCGTTGCGCCGGCAACGCCGCAATCGGTGAGCTTCGACGCCGGATTTCGCGCGCAACTGCGCGACCTTCTGCTCTGGCGCCGTGACGTTCGGCGGTTCCGGCGCGATCCGCTACCCGAAGGCACATTGGAAGCTTTGATCGAACTTGCGTGTCTGGCGCCATCGGTCGGGCTTAGCCAACCTTGGCGGTTTGTCATCGTCGAGGATCGCGCCGTGCGGACGGCTGTTCGCCGTAACTTCGAGACATGCAACGCGCAGGCGCTCGCCGCGCAGGTGCCGCATCGCGCGGGCCTTTATGCACGGCTCAAGCTCGCCGGTTTGGACGAGGCGCCCGTGCATTTCGCCGTTTTCGCCGATCGTGCGACCGGGCAAGGACACGGTCTCGGCCGGCGCACGATGCCGGAGATGATCGAATATTCCGCGGTGACGGCCGTGCATACGATGTGGCTTGCCGCGCGCGCCCAGGAAATAGGTTTGGGCTGGATTTCCATTCTCGATCCAACCGAAATGGCCGTGATTTTGAATGTGCCGATGGAGTGGAAATTCATCGGCTACTTCTGTCTCGGCTATCCGGAGGCCGATAGTGCGGTTCCCGAGCTCGAACGAGCCGGATGGGAGCAACGGCATCTCGCCGCCGCGACGATTATCCGTCGGTGATTAAGCTTAATTTCGCCGACTGCTTGTGTCGGCGGATCTGTGCCAAAACAGGGCACATTACTTGGCACCGGCTTTGCTCGCCTGTTCAACTGAAACTACGCGTGCTTCGAGCGACGAGAAGTTCCATCAAGGCACGCGTGAATACGTAAAACGAGGTGTTTAGCCGATCAAGCTTGATCGGCACGGTTGAGGGGAGAGGTAGCAGTGTTAACCTTGAAAAGTCGTATACGGCCACGCGTGCATTTGGCTGCCGTGCTAATTGCATCGAGTCTCACCGTGTTGATGGTTTGTGCCGCGGCCCGCGCCGCTGGCAATGAAGCCCCCGGTAATGCCGCCGATAATGAAGCCGCCGGCAGTCAAGTGGGCGGATGTGTCGGATCCTGGGACACTTTCAATTGCGTCTGGCGGTGGGGAGCGAATAGAGACCCCTATGTCAGGCAAATCCCCGAACCCGCGAGCGACGCTGATAAGGGGATCTCTACGGAACGCGAACACAGATGGGAGCAGCGCTGCCGTCCGCAGATCGCAGTCGATCGCTATGGCGTCGGCAGATACGTGTATTCGGAGCCGGGTTGCGAATTCGGCGCCTATTAGCGCGCTGTAAACCGCAATCACCTTCGCCCGGATCGAGTCCGGGGCAAGCTTTTCTACCCGATCAAGCCTAGTGGAATACGCTCGCCGCTTTTGCTGGTTTGTCCTGAGCGTGTGCCGCGGTCATCGGCGAGCCGGGCTTGACGGCGCCCGGCATATAGCGAGCGATCACGATCGGATCGAGTTGCCGAACCGCGCTGTCCGGCAGGCGGTGCCAAATCTCGTCGCGTCCGAACAGAGCTATGCCGAGATAACCGCGAACGGTCAGTGTCGCGCCGTCCGGACTTACTGTCATCATGGCGTTGTAGATACTGCCGTCCCGCGGATCGAGGATGTCGCCACCCTGATAAACCAGCCCGTCGCGCTGCATGTTTCTTATCAACGGCAATCCGAGCAGCGGCTGATTTTTACGGTCATCGCGGCAGCCCGAACAGATCGGATTCTCCGGATCTCCAGGCCGGTGAAATAATTTCGCGATTACGCCTTGATAAAGGCCGCCATGCTCGACGAACAGGAACCAGCCGACCGGCGCGCCGGTTTGCTCGTCGGTCTTTTGCCATAAACCCGTCGCTGCAGGCTGCGCCGACGGCATGGAGTAAGCGGCGGATATCGCCACGAAAGCGGTCGCCAATGCAATTGCGATTGATTTAGCTGTTTGCACTGCCAACGGAATCCTCCATTGGAATCAATGACTGAACCTCACTGGGAAGAATTATTCTTTCAACAATGCGGTGATTTAAGGACACCCAATTGACGGCGAAGCGAGAGCTTTCTGCTGTTAGGCGCTTCGCCATTCCGTTTCACTGCGCAAGAAGAACTGTTTGAACCCGACAGCGCCAATGTTATGGGGAGGTCTGCAAATTCGCGATCGCCGGGGTTTCATCGCGGTCGCGATTCAGCGACAATTTTGTGACGGCGATTCCTTACGGCTGACTCAAAGCATGCGCGCATTCGTCCCAATTTCTGTCAGCAGCTGGGCTCGCCTCTTTAGCCGATGGGACGTTCTTGCCGTTCTCTTGATCCTGGGCCTTCTGGTCTTCCTCGGCGAAGCGAGCCGCGATCTTTTCCAACCCTTGGCGGAATTGCAAAAGCAGCCGCCGTCGCTCGATCCGCGCCACCTGCCCGAATATGCCGCACGCACCACGCTGCGCATGCTCATCGCCATGGTGCTGTCGCTGATCTTTACCTTCACCTATGCGACGGTCGCGGCCAAGAGCAGATCGGCGGAACGATTACTGGTGCCGCTGCTCGATATTCTGCAATCGGTTCCGATCCTCGGCTTTATCTCGGTCACGGTCGTATTTTTCATGGCGCTGGCGCCCGGCCGCGTTCTTGGGGCGGAATTCGCTTCGATCTTCGCGATTTTCACCAGCCAAGCGTGGAACATGGCGTTCAGCTTCTATCAGTCTCTCCGCACGGTCCCGGTCGAGCTCGAAGAGGCATCGCGCAATTTCCGGCTCGGCCCATGGATGAACTTTTGGCGCCTCGACGTGCCCTTTGCGATGCCGCAGCTCATCTGGAACATGATGATGTCGATGTCGGGCAGCTGGTTTTTCGTCGTTGCCTCCGAGGCGATCAGCGTCGGCAATACGACGGTGACGCTGCCGGGCATCGGCTCCTACATTGCGCTCGCCATCGAACATCGCGATCTCGCTGCTGTCTGTTGGGCAATCGGCACGATGTTTGTGGTGATCCTGATCTACGATCAGATCCTGTTCCGCCCGCTGGTCGCGTGGGCCGATCGCTTTCGCTTCGAGCAAGAACCCGGCGCCGCGCCGCCGCAATCCTGGATGTTCGATGTGCTGCGCCGATCGCGCATTGTCGACCAGCTGACGAAACCCTTTGCCGCGCTATGGCGATTGTCGCTGCTGCGGCGACACCCGGACAAGGTCATGCCCGCCGAGTCGGCGCGGCGAACCGGCCGCGGATGGGCGTTTCAGTTGAGCGTGATCGTCTTTGCGCTAGCCGCGGTGGCTTTGTGGCAGGTCGTGCGTTTCGCCGTCGAAGGCATCACGCTGCGTGACGTCGGCACCGCAATCCTGTTGGGCTTTGCCACGCTCGTCCGCGTCATCGTGCTTATCGCAATCGCCAGCGCTATCTGGGTCCCGATCGGTGTTTGGGTCGGGACGCGGCCGCGCGCCGCCTATCTCGTCCAACCGGTTGCCCAATTCCTCGCGGCCTTTCCGGCCAACCTTCTGTTTCCGATTGTCGTATCCGTCATCGTCGCATGGAAGCTCAGTCCGAACATTTGGCTCAGTCCGCTAATGATCCTCGGCACGCAGTGGTACATCTTGTTCAATGTCATCGCCGGTGCCGCAGCGATCCCGGCGGAGTTGCGCTCGGTCGCAGTCAATTTACGCGTCCGCGGCTGGCTGTGGTGGCGCCGCGTCGCCTTGCCGGCGGTTCTGCCCTATTACGTGACAGGAGCCATCACCGCGTCCGGCGGTTCGTGGAATGCAAGCATCGTCGCTGAGGTCGCATCCTGGGGCAATGAGCACCTACAGGCCGAGGGGCTCGGCGCTTATATTGCGCAACAGACCGATGCCGGCGATTTCCACCGCATCGTGCTTGGCATTGCGGTGATGAGCCTGTTCGTCGTCGTCATCAATCGCTTGTTCTGGCGGCCGCTTTATCACTATGCGGAACGCAAATTCCGGCTCTGACGAGGATCCTATGAGCGCCGCTCTTCTCGACGTTCACGCACTGCGCCAATCCTTTCCACGCGCCGACGGCGGCGAGCATCTGGTGCTCGACGGCGTCGAGCTTTCGCTTGCCCAGGGACAGATCGTGGGCCTGCTCGGCCGTACCGGGTCCGGCAAGTCGACCTTGCTGCGTCTGATTGCCGGCTTGGCGCAACCCTCGGGAGGAACGGTCACTTATCTGGGCGAGCCGGTGACGGCGCCGGCGCCCGGTATCGCGATGGTGTTCCAGTCCTTCGCGTTGTTTCCCTGGCTGAGCGTCCTTGAGAACGTCCAGTTGGGTCTCGAAGCGCTTGGGCTTCCGGAGCAGGAAATCCGCAAACGCGCGCTCGCCGCGATCGACTTGATTGGGCTCGACGGCTACGAATCCGCTTATCCGCGCGAATTGTCGGGTGGCATGCGCCAACGCGTCGGCTTTGCGCGCGCGCTTGTGGTGCATCCCAACATCCTTTTGATGGACGAGCCATTTTCCGCGCTCGACGTGCTCACCGCCGAGACGCTGCGAACCGATTTCCTCGAACTGTGGGGTGAAGGCAAGCTACCGATCAAGGGCGTCGTCCTGGTCACCCACAATATCGAAGAAGCGGTGCTGATGTGCGACCGCATCTTGTTGTTCTCCACCAATCCCGGCCGCATCATCAGCGAGATCGTCGTCGACTTAAAGCAGCCGCGCAATCGGCTCGATCCGCGCTTTCGCGACTTGGTCGAGAAGATCTATGTGGCGATGACCGCGCGTACGCCGACCCCGCTGCAGATCGGCGCGACGGTAGTGCCGACGGCGACAATAAACACCGTGCTGCCGCGGGTGTCCGCCAATATCCTGGCGGGTTTCGTCGAAACGCTCGCTGCCGCGCCGTATAACGGCCGTGCCGACTTGCCGGTGCTCGCCGACGAACTTCACATGGAAGTGGACGAGCTGTTTCCAATATCCGATGCCTTGCAATTGCTTCGTTTTGCCGAAATCGAGGGCGGCGACATCAAGCTCACTGACGTCGGAAGGCAATTCGCCGAATTGGCCACCGATGACCGCAAACGGCTGTTCCAGCGCCAGCTATTGGCCTACGTGCCGCTGGCCGCTCATATTCGTCGCGTCCTGCAGGAGCGCGTCAACCATACGGCGCCGAAGAGCCGTTTCTTCGACGAGCTCGAGGACCATATGAGTTCCGAAGACGCGGAACTTACGCTTCGTTCGGTGACCGCCTGGGGGCGCTATGCCGAAGTGTTCGCCTATGACGACGATTCGGGCACGTTCAGTTTGGAAAATCCGACATAACGCATGATCCGGAAAAGCGGGCACCGGTTTTCCGACAAGATCATGCGTCGCAAGATTCAACAGATGATCAATTCGGCGGCGGCAGAAATACGACTTCGTGCTCGGCCGACAGCGCAACCACCTCGTCTGGCTTTTGTTCCTTCATCGAGTGTATTGCCCAGAACAAATCGTAGAGCTTGCGCGTTGGCGCGACCCAGAAGAAGCATTTCACCGTCTGGTCGGACTTGTTGAATATCCCGTGCGGAAGGCTCATCGGCAGTCGAATTAAATCGCCGGCGGTAGCGACAAAATCCTTACCGTCGATAAAAAGATCGAGACGCCCCTCGAACAGGTAAATGAACTCATCCTGGGTCGGGTGAAAATGCGGCGGCACAAACGTGCCGGGCGGGAGGGTGGCATGCCAGGAGAACGACGCTTCGTTCACCGCCTTCGGCACGTAGGTCTGTCCCAGAATATTCCAGACGATGCCGTCGATTCCGGTGCCGGCTTTGGTTATTCCCGCCGTCAGTGTTTGCATGCGATGGTCTCCATTTCAAAGCAGGATGTCTGTTCTGCGCGGCCATTCAAACACGAAAGCCGCGAAACGGAAACGATGCGAGCGGGCCGCGCCATGAAATTACCGGGCAAAACGCTAAAGCGTGACACCGGTTTTCGGAAAAGATCATGGTCAAACAGCAGGCCAAAGCGAAAATCCCAATCAACCTAAAATCATTTCGCTCTAGGCAGCGCTTCGCCGCCCTTGCGTTGCTATCGCCAGCAAGGCGCGTTCGGCGATCGTGTCGGCGAGCGCCGGATTGCGCCGCGACTCCAAAACGGCGCCGGCGAGATCGGCCATGGCGGTGGTCAGTCGCGCGGCGCTCCATGCCTTAAGCGCCGCCTCGACGAGCGCTCTGCGGCGAAAATGCAGCGGCGGCTGCACCGCGTCGAGCGAGAACGATCCACCTTCTTCGATGGCGAGGCGCCATTTGTGAAGTTGCGCGAGCTGGCGCTGCGCGTTGAACAAGATCGATCCCGCCGCGGAGCCTGCGGTGCGCGCTTTGGCGAGCTGGGTTTCGAGCTCGGCGGGCCGCCCGGCGAAGGCCGCGTCGACGATATCCTCGAGCGCGAGCGCCGACGCGTCCGAAACCACGGCGGCGACGTCCTCGACCCCCACTTCGCCGCGGCCGCGCGCGTAGAGCGCAAGCTTGCGAATTTCGCTGCGCGAAGCCGCACGGTCGCCGCCGAGGAGCGGAATCAATACCGCGCGTGCGTCGGGCGTCAGCGACAGCCCGGCCGCGCGCATCTCGTCGTCGATCAGCCGCGCCCGGTCCCTTTCGCTGTCCGCGTAACAGGGTAGCGCCGCGGCGTTCTTGGCGCGCTCGCACAATGTGCGCAGCGGCGCGTTGCGCCGCAGATCGCCGGCTTCGATGACGACGCGGCATCGGGCCGCGCCGGCGTTGAATATGCCATCGCCAAGAAGCGCTTCCACGGCCGGCACGATACTGCGGCTGCCGGCCTTCACCAAAACCGCGCGGCGTCCGCCGAACAGCGGCATCGTCAGCGCCTCTTCGGTCAAACGAGACGGCGCGCCGGCAAGCTCTTCGCCATCAAGCCGCGCCAACGCGAACGGATCGTTGACGTCATCGACGGATGCTTGCAGAACGGCATAGACGCGTTCGCTGACGAGGCCGGCGTCCGGACCGAAGACTAGGACGACTCGCCGCGCCGGGTCGGGCCGCGCGACAAAAGCATCGACGTCGGCGGCTTTGACGGCGACCATGATTAGGCGGGTTCGCGCGCGAACGCGCCGCTGGACGCGCTATCGCCTTTGCCGGTCATATCTCAGGTCCCGGCGACGAAATACGACGCGAGCCTGTTGCGGATCGCCTCGGCGGCGACCTGGACGGCGCTGTCTTGGGCGTTGATCTGAGCGCGCTGTTTCGCGAAGCGCTGTTGCTGACCGGGGATATCGTAGCCGACATGCGCGAAAGTGCTGTCAGTCACCACGATTTTGCCGGTCGCGATTTCCACGAGCTTGTAGGTTGCGATGAGGCCGCCGATTTCCTCGGTCGGCCGTCCGGTGACGGGGTCCAGGGTGACCGTCATATCCGTCGGCGACACAACAATTTCGAGCCGGTGCGTCGGCGAAAGGGCGCCACCGGCGCCGTTGAAATCGTATTGCAGGGCGTTGCGCAGTTCGACTGCAAGCCGCGCTTGCGGGGTGCCTTGGCGCGCCGGGATCGGCGGGATCAGGACATCGGCCAGCTTGTCGCGCACGCTGTCGCCGCCGGCCGCCTGGCGGCCGTAGAGCGGCTCG
>DASPWC010000016.1:0-2612 GCA_035622055.1 Xanthobacteraceae bacterium
GCCTCGGCCGGCGTCGCGATCTCGTAGCCGAGATCCTCGACGATGCGGCGGATCTTGGCGACCTGCTCGGCATTGCTCTTGGCGAGCTTGCCCGGCCCGATATAGAGCGAGTCTTCCAGGCCGACGCGCACATTGCCGCCCAGCATCGCCGCATTGGTGCAGAAATTCATCTGATGCCGACCGCCGGCGAGCACCGACCAGAGATAGTCCTTGCCGAACAGCCGGTCGGCCGTGCGCTTCATGAAGAACAGATTGTCGAGGTCCGGGCCGATGCCGCCGAGAATGCCGAAAATGAGCTGCAGGAACACCGGCGGCTTGAACAGGCCGCGGTCGATGCAATGGGCGAGATTATACAAATGACCGGTGTCGTAGCATTCATGCTCGAATTTCACGCCGTGGTCTTCGCCGAGCGTCTTGTAGACTTTTTCGATGTCGCGGAACGTATTGGGAAAGATGTAGGCGTCGGAATTGAGCAGGTAGCTCTCCTCCCAGTCGTATTTCCAGGTCTTGTAGCGGCGCGCCATCGGATAGAGCGCGAAGTTCATCGAGCCCATATTGAGCGAGCACATCTCCGGCGACAGCTGCTGCGCGGCCGAGATGCGCTGCTCGACGGTCATGGTCACCGCGCCGCCGGTCGTGATGTTGACCACCGCGTCGGTTGCCTGTTTGATGCGCGGGAGAAATTGCATGAAAACGTTCGGATCAGGCGACGGACGCCCGTCCTTCGGGTCGCGCGCGTGCAGATGCAGGATCGCGGCCCCCGCCTTGGCGGCGTCGATCGCCTGCGTCGCGATCTGATCCGGTGTAATCGGCAGCGCGTCCGACATCGTCGGCGTATGAATCGAGCCGGTGACCGCGCAACTGATGATGATCTTATTCGCCATTGGTTCGTTTCTCCCCTCTCAGCCATCCCTTATTTCAGCGGGCCGCTACGTTCGTCAAATAGCACCCTTCGTTCAAGCGGAAAAAGCTGCCAGCCGAAGCGCTCGGCGACCAGGCCCCAGATGCCTTTCGGCGCGGCGAGCATGACCAGGATCGCCACGAGACCCAGTATCATGAGATAGAGCGTGCCGAGGTCGGCAAGCGTCTGGCGCAGCACGAAGAACACGATCGTGCCGACGATCGGTCCCTCGATGCGCCCGATGCCGCCGATCACCGTGATAAAGATCACGAAGGCCGTCCAGTCGTTCACGCTGAACGCGGCGTCGGGCGAGATGCGAAGCTTCTGGAGAAAAATCAGCGCTCCGATCATCGCGGTGGCAAACGCGGTGACGATGTAGACGAGCAGCTTGATGCGCTTGACGTCGACGCCGCTGCAGGCCGCCGCAAGCTCACTGTCGCGCATTGCCTTGAGCGCAAGCCCGTAGCGCGAGCGCAGAAAAAGCACGATCAGCGTCAGCACCGCAACGACGAGGCCGAGCGCGATCCAATAGATCACGTCGTCGCGGAGCTGCCGGGTCGGCGCAATGACGATGACGACGGCGGCGGGCAGGCTCGTACCGGAGCCGCCGCCGAGCACGGCGACCTGCGACGCAATGATGCGGAACACCTCGGCCACGATCCAGGTGCCGATCGCGAAATAATGTCCGCGCAAGCGAAACACCAAAAACGCCACCGGAATCGACACAGCGCCGGCGATCAATCCCGAGAGCGGGATCGACCACAGCGGGGAAATTCCGGCGAGGATCGCGAAGGCAAAAAGAATATAGGCGCCGAGCCCGACATAGGCCTGCTGGCCGACGGAAACGAGACCGGCGTAGCCGGCGAGCGGATTCCAGAGGCTTGCCAGTGCGACATAGGCATAAATTTGCGAAAGAAGCTGCAAGTCGTCGCGGCCGCCCCACGCCGGCGCCGCCGCAAGCGCGGCGACGGCTAGCCCGCACAGAATCGCGCCGACCGCGCTTGCGCGATTGCCGAAAGCGACCTGGATGCGTGTTGGCGCAGTGAACGTCGGTGTGGATGCAATTGTGGATCGCAGCGTCTTCACATGCGCACCTTCGGAAACAGGCCTTGCGGCCGCACGGCAAGCACGATCAGAAACGCGATATGCCCGGCGAGGATTTGCCAGCCGGGATCGAGGTGAGCGCCGATCGCCTGAGCAACGCCCAGGATCAAGCCGCCCGCGAGCGTGCCCCACAAGCTACCTAGCCCACCGATGATCACGGCTTCGAAACCGAAAATGAGACGCGTCGGCCCTTGCGACGGATCGAAATTGGCGCGCACCGCCAGAAACACCCCGGCAATCGCCACGACTGCGAGCGACAAAGCCATCGCCAGCGCGAACACGTGCCGGTTATCGAGACCCATGAGCTGCGCGATCGCGGGATCGTCGGCGGTGGCGCGAAACGCCCGGCCGAGCGCCGTGCGGTAAAAGATCCATTGCAGCGCCGCGATCACTGCGACCGTGACTGCGAATTGCAGCAGCGGCAGCACGCCGACATAGACGCCTTCGGCCAGGCGGATGGTCGCCACTTCGAGGGCGCCCGCCTGCAATTTGACGCTGTCGGCTGTGAACAGCGTCAACAGGCCGTTCTGGATGATGACTGAAAGTCCGAAAGTCACCAGGAGCGGCGGCAATAAATCGTCGCCGAGCGTCCGGTTGAGCACGAACC
>DASPWC010000017.1:0-13107 GCA_035622055.1 Xanthobacteraceae bacterium
TCTTCACGCATTTCGTTGGCGATACTCGTTGGCGAAAGCCGCACGAGCTCGGCGAAGGGTGCGTTTGGCCGACATGACCGGCAGGACAAAGCGGGAAGGAGGCTGGACACGGCCGCATCGTGGTGACGATCGAGCGTGCGAAGGTCGATCGCGTTAATAGTTAGGCAAGCTGGACAGCGAACCCATAAGAACCAATACCGGGCAGCGATCGCGGCGCCGATCGTTGGCGAGAACAGCATCGGCATCCGCTTCGCCTGGCGCTCGTTCCAGGCCGCGATCAAACGCTCGGCATCCTCAAGCACCTGGGCATCGGTCGCGCGCCGGGTGGCTGCTTCCTTCGCCGCGGCGCGGCGACGTTCATCTTCCATCTTACGGCGATTGAAGCCCATAGCCGAATCGTCGTCGAATGGGCGAACGAGTCAATCTGTAGTTTGATCGATCAGGATAAAGGAAATCGGGGAATGGTGATTAATGCCAAGGCGCTCATCATTTGGCTGATCGTCGGCGCCGTCGCCGGTTGGCTTGCCGGCCTGGTTGTCAAAGGTGGCAGCTATGGGCTCATAGGAAATATCGTCGTCGGAATTATCGGCGGTCTAATCGCCGGCTGGCTGTTGCCGCGGATCGGGGTTGCGATCGCCGGTGGAATTGTGGGCGCGATCATCAACGCTTTTATTGGCGCGGTTATCCTATTGGGCATTTTACGATTGATCCGATAAGACGGCGTATTGCGGCCAACGTGGCGAAGCTGCCGGAGCTGTTAAGGACCACAAAAACTGGGCCGTGAAATGTTACCCCAACCGATTGTTTTTGTCATAGGTGCCGGCGCTAGCAAAGAATTTGGCATGCCCGATGGCGGCCAAATGAAAGAGAGCATTGCAAAAGCCCTTAGCTTTGACCAATCGGACGGTAAATTGCTTGGCGACCGAACTATCTATGATCTGTTGAGAAGCCAGTCAGACTGGAAGAAACACCACGACGCCGCGCGAGAACTCGCCGCACGAATCGGAGAGTTTGTGTCGATTGATGAGACCCTTCACTGGTTTTCCTCTCGTCCCGAAATTGTTTTGCTTGGAAAGATCATAATTGTACGCGAGATATTAGAGGCCGAGCGGGCCAGTATGCTATTCAACCGACAGGACGAGCGTCGAATACAAAATAGGAATTACGGCGACTCGTGGCTTTATTATTTCCTTTCAATGCCAACTGAGAGAAAGACGCGAAGCAAGCCAAGGAAGCGTTTCACAATGTGACTGTTATCAACTTCAATTACGACCGCACCTTTGAACAATTTCTGTTTTCACGCCTTCAAACAAACTTTGATCTGGACGAAGAAGAAGCCGCCAAAATCGTCTCTGAAGTGGTCATGACTGGCCCCGATTAGTTCCCTGTCCGAGGCCATTTCCTTTTTGTCTGACATCCGGGCCGGCCGCGCTAACTCTTTCGACCATTGTGTGACACCGGTCACAGATCACACTTTCGGCCACTGCCAAGCTTAACGCGCGAGAAGGAGTTCCCGTGATGCAAACTCCAGTTTTGATGTTTGGTGTACCCGGTACTGTCGGTTTTGTTCTGGGCTTTCTTGTGGGTTTCTTCGTCCTGGCTTTTATCGTAATTAGCAATCGCAATTTCCAATGAAGTGAGCAGCAAAGATCGTCTTGGCACCAGCTAAGATTGCTTCCTCTTAAAGATTAGCTACACTGGAATTTTATCTGCTGAAGTCGCCGATTCAAATGTCTCATGCTCGGTGGCGAGAGGCGGTGAATACTCTTTAGCCCTATCAGTTGGGTTTTGGCGGACGAGCGCCAAGAAGAAAATCAGAGTCACTTCACCAACAAACAGACCGGCGAAAAATCCCCACGTAAATGATGTCCACGATGCCATGATTACATCCCCAGGCGTTAACCACGACAATTACGTTCTCCTGCCGCGGCGGAATTGTGCCGAGTATTTGTTCGAATAACGAACTGCACCAATTTTTGTTCCGCTAAAATGTTGCGCCGCACCAATCGTCGCTTCTTTTAGGAAACCTGCCCGCCCCAGTGGCCGTTCGGCAACAGTTCAGATAATTCGAGACTAACTGCGCTCGCCCGACCTTACGGAGGATGCGGATTGCGGTAGGCTTCGAGCCTCGCCGAAAGGCGGGAATGACCTCTGCAAACTATGGGAGGCCGCCAAGGGGGATTGCGGCCTCTTATTTTTTCTCAGCAAGCCGCGTTCTCTCGCGATGTCGACGCCACCTCACCGAGGCGGCATTGCGAGCAAGCTCTGATCGACGCGTGGACGACAGTTTGGAGGATCTAGCCTCGTTGCCCAACCGTAAGAACCGCCGAAAGAAGTCCGCAACTGGCGATGCTTCCGGTGGACGCATGGGCCTGGAAAGCCTGCGGCGGATATATCTCGGCGTCATCTTGGCGGCCGTCTGGGGATTGACTCGCAAAATAACCTCAAGCCCAAGAGCTCCGGCAAGCCACAGGAAGGTTTCCAGCTGCGCTCGCTTTAGTGGCGGCTCACCCAAAATTTTTGTGCAATAACCTCGCTGTGTGCTGGATAGTCCTCGAGTAGTTCGAGGTGATCCCAACCTCCTCGATACGCTTGCGCAGCCCATCGCGCGTGGCAGCAACGGTGTCTATGGTGGCGTAGGCCAAGTCGACTCGGGGCACCGAAAGCCGATCGTCAACGCCACTCACTCAAAGAACCCTCACAGCGGTCGCGCCGTAGCGCCCGCCAGGTTTCGGGCCGGCTGCAAACAGCACAGCGGACCCCTTCGCCGGAATACGCCTGGGGTTGACTAACGTATCCTGAAAAAAATGTACGTCGTTGCCGCCGCACGCAGGTTCGATGAAGCCGTATGCACGGATGAAATCAAAAAATTTGACGGTCCCTCGGTGTTCCGGCACCGGCCGATGGTTCACATCGCGGCGGTTGCGATTGGAACGCATCTAACGAAAGGAGACCGTTACGTCTTGCGCGGCCGTTGCAGTGGTGATCGTCAGGCCGGTCCAGAACGCCACGTCGTAGATGTCTCTGGTTGCAAAAGGTTTTGAAAAAAGCCGCGCGTGTGGAAGAGATTAGCTCGAAAATTCCCCCGACGGCTTTCGTTGGGCGCCGGCATACCCGCCCCGGTATTTCTAGCTTCCCCAATGCTTCCCCAGAAAGCTAGCGCCAGAGACTAACCTCGCAATATCAATTGGTTGATTGGCAAGACCGGCTGTCTACGTGACGGCCGGCCCGACCGGCAACACGGGCTTGGTCATCATGCCGGCGTCTTGCGATCGTCGCCGAAAAACTTATTCAGCTCGGGATTGGCGATTAGGCCGGCGAAATAGTCGAACTTGCCGTCGCGGGCGATTTCGGTCGCGGCGCGGATGAAGGCGTGCATCGCGACGCGGGCCAGCGAGCCGCCGACGCTGATCCGGCGAACGCCCATCGCCGCGATATCGGCGACCGTAAAGCCAAACGCGCCGCTGTTGAGGAAGTTGACCGGCTTCGGCGCTACCGCCTCGACCACGGTCTCGATCTGCTCGCGCGTCTTGATGCCCGGCGCATAAAGACAATCCGCGCCGGCATCCTTGTAGGCCTTGAGGCGGCGGATGGCATCGCCAAGATCGGGTATGCCGCGGATGAAACCTTCCGCTCGCGCGGTAAATACCACATCGCCGCCGGCGCGATCGATCGCCGCGCGCGCCGCGCGCACGCGCGCGATCGCAACGTCGAGAGGATAAAGCGGCATGCTCGCATCGTTGGGCGAATCCTCGATGGAGAATCCGGCAACGCCTGTCGCGACGCAGCGCGTCACATTTTCGGCGAGACCATCGAGGCTATCGGCCAGCCCATCCTCGAAATCCGCGTTCAGCGGCACATCGGCGGCTTCCGCAAGTTCGCGAAAATGCGCGAGCACCGCATCACGGCCGAGCGCGCCATCGGCGTAACCTACCGAATGGGCGTAACCCGAACTCGTCGTCGCCAACGCTTTAAAGCCGAGGCCTTGCAGGTAGCGCGCCGTGCCAACATTCCACGGATTTGGAATGACGAAGCAGCCGGTTTCGTGAAGCTTTCGAAAAGTCTTGCGTTTGTCCGCAGTCGACGGTCGCCTCATGGCAATCTCGCAGAGTCTGTTTGGTGACGTCAGTGATTGTCGCGCGGCACCCATTTTTGCGCGACACGTTGATATTTCAACGCCGGCTCCAGCACCATGCCGTCGCCGAGCTGATCAACCATGGCGCGCTGGATTTCCTGCCAGGGTGTTTGGCTCGCGGGATAGCGATAACCGCCGCTTTTTTGAAGCTCAGCCCGGCGCTCCGCCAATTCGGCCGGCGTGGCCAGAATATCGGCGGTACCCTTATTGAGATCGATGCGCACGCGATCACCGGTTCGAAGCAGCGCAAGTCCGCCGCCGGCCGCGGCTTCCGGCGACGCGTTGAGGATCGACGGCGAACCCGACGTGCCCGATTGGCGGCCGTCGCCAATGCAGGGAAGCGACGTTACACCCTTTTTGATCAGCGCAGCCGGCGGCCGCATGTTCACGACCTCGGCCGAACCGGGATAGCCGATCGGTCCGGCGCCGCGCATGAACAGAACGGTGTTCTCATCGATGTCGAGAGCCGGATCTTCGATGCGCCGATGATAGTCCTCTGGACCATCGAACACGACCGCGCGACCCTCGAAGGCATTCGGATCTTTCGGATTGGACAGATAACGTTTGCGGAACTCGTCGGAGATCACGCTTGTCTTCATGATCGCGGAATCAAACAGATTGCCCCGCAACACTTTGAAACCCGCTTTTGCCTTCAGCGGCCTACCGTAAGGCCGAATGACTTCGGCGTTGCAGGCTTTCGACTGTTCGACATTTTTGGCCGTCGTCTTGCCATTGACGGTGAGCGCGTCGCCGCGAAGCCGCCCGGCGGCATGGAGTTCGCGCATCACGGCCGGTAGGCCGCCGGCGCGATAATAGTCTTCGCCGAGATAATCTCCGGCTGGCTGCATATTGACGAGAAGCGGCACGTCGTAGCCGATCCTTTCCCAATCGTCGATCGTTAGCGCGACGCCGATATGCCGTGCGATGGCGTTAACGTGTATAGGCGCATTGGTAGAGCCGCCGATTGCCGAACAGGTCACGATCGCGTTCTCAAAAGCCGCCCGCGTGAGAATGTCCGACGGTTTGAGATCCTCGCGCACGATTTCGACCGCTCGCACGCCGGTGGCATAGGCGATTTGGCCGCGTTCCCGGTATGGAGCGGGAATCGCGGCGCAGCCGGGCAACGACATGCCGAGCGCTTCCGCCATCGCATTCATGGTCGAGGCCGTGCCCATCGTGTTGCAGTGACCGATCGACGGAGCGGAAGCGGCGACGATGTCGATGAATTCCTTGTAGTCAATTTTGCCCGCCGCCTCGTCTTGACGCGCCTGCCAGATCAACGTGCCGGAGCCCATGAGCTTGCCGTCTTGCACGTGGTTGAGCATCGGGCCGCCCGAGAGCACGATCGCCGGCGTGTTCACCGTGGCTGCGGCCATCATACACGCGGGCGTGGTCTTATCGCAGCCGGTCATCAGCACGACGCCGTCAAGCGGATAACCGTAGAGCACCTCGACCAGGCCGAGATAAGCAAGGTTGCGGTCGAGCGCCGCGGTCGGGCGCTTGCCGGTTTCTTGAATCGGATGCACTGGGAATTCCATGGCGATCCCACCGGCATCGCGGATGCCGGCGCGCACGCGCTTGGCCAGTTCGAGATGATGGCGGTTGCACGGGCTCAAATCCGAGCCCGTTTGCGCGATGCCGATGATCGGCCGGCCCAACGTCAACTCGGCGCGCGTAAGTCCGTAATTAAGATAGCGCTCGAGATAGAGCGCGGTCATTCCCGGATTGTCCGGATTGTCGAACCACAATTGCGATCGCAGTCGCGGCTCTTGTCCGCGTTGCGAATTCTTCTCTCTCGGCATCGATTGTCTCCGAACAACAATTCATGTCGCGGCACGAAAATCTACGCGTCGCCGCGATCTTTCCATCCCCTAAATATATCGCTTTTGCCTGACCACCAGCGAAGTCCGAACCCGCGCGCGATACGCGGGCCCTGGTTCCAACCCGGAGTTAGCCGGTGTGGCCGTGCCCCACGCCAGCATCCTATAAGTGTCTGATTCTGATCGCATATAACGATTCTAGATCTGGCGCTTATGGTTGCCGTCATGGGGCCCATTGTATTGCGGCCACCGCGTTTGCATTTGACCGCAGATTGGAGTTCAAGTGCCGCAAACTTCGGGGGAACCGTTATGCTCGAGACCGTCGCCGCCTTTGACCGTATTGGCGAGGAAACCGCTTTCGCCGTCCTGGCGCGCGCCATGCATCTCGCGGCACAAGGCCGCGACATCATCAATCTTGGCATCGGCCAACCCGATTTCCGCACCCCGGACTTCATCGTCGAGGCGGCGGTGAAGGCTTTGCGCGACGGCCATCACGGTTACACACCCGCCGTCGGTCTTTCCCCGCTACGCGAAGCGGTCGCGGCCGATCTTGCCAAACGTTTCAGCGTGAAAGTCTCTCCCGACGAAGTGATGATTATGCCGGGCGGCAAGCCGACCATGTTTATGTCGATCCTGATGTTCGGCGAACCCGGCACGGACATCCTTTACCCCGACCCCGGCTTTCCGATTTATCGCTCGATGATCGAATTTACCGGCGCGCGGCCGGTGCCGCTGCCGATCCGCGAGGAGAACAATTTCGCATTCTCCGCCGATGAAACGCTGAAACTGATCACGCCGCGCACACGGCTTCTGATCCTCAATTCGCCCGCCAATCCGACCGGGGGCGTGACACCGAAAGCCGAAGTCGACAAGCTGGTTGCTGGTTTGGAGCGCTTTCCCGACGTGGCGGTGATGTCGGACGAAATCTACGATCACATGGTTTACGACGGCGAGACGCATGTCTGCCTGCTTGCCTATCCGTCGATCCGCGATCGTCTGATCCTGCTCAACGGCTGGTCCAAGACCTATGCCATGACCGGCTGGCGGCTTGGCTACGCGGTGTGGCCCGGGAAACTTTACGAATATGCACGCAAGCTTGCGGTGAACCTCCACTCCTGCGTCAACGCCTCGGCGCAATATGCCGGCCTGGCCGCGCTCACCGGCCCGCAGGACGAATGCGCGAAGATGGTCGCCGAATTCGACAAGCGACGCAAAATCGTGATCGCCGGCCTTAACAAGCTTCCGGGAATCTCCTGCGCCACGCCGAAAGGCGCGTTTTACGCCTTTCCAAATATCAAGCGGACCGGCTGGAAAGCCAAAGCGCTTGCGTCGGCTCTGCTGGAAGAGACCGGCGTCGCGTTAATCGGTGGGCCCGATTTCGGCGTTCTCGGCGAAGGTTATGTACGCGTGTCCTACGCCAACTCGACCGAGAATGTTTTGAAGGCGCTCGACCGCATCGGTAACTTCCTAATATCCCGCACCGCCGCCCACGCCGCGGCGTCTTGAGGAAGCCGTCACGCCCGTTGCGAGAGCTGAAAACCGACGATGAGAATAACGAGCCCGGCTAGTTGCGGGGGGCTCGGTGCTTCTCCGAGCGTCACGTAACCGATTAAGAGCGTGAACGGCGGCACCAGCGAGGGAAACAGCACCGCACGGCTCGCCCCGAGCAATACGACGGCGCGTGTGAATAAATAAATCGCTCCGGCGCCGGCGAGCGCGCCTTGAATGATCGCCTGCATCGCATTTTCGAACCAGCCGGCGGCGAGCATGTTGCCGAGATCGAACAAAAGAAACGGCAGCCCGGCAAGGGACAGCACGCTCGTCACCGCCGCGGCCCGCATCGCGGCGACCCGCCACAGCCGCACCAATATGCTGAAGATCGCGAAGAAGCTTCCCGCAGCGACAAACAGGAAATCGCCGAGCAGTCCGTTGGCGCCCATCGTCCGCAGCGCTTCGGCGCCGATCACCGCAAGACCGACGACAATGAGAGCCGCGCCGGCGACGCGGCGCGCCGGCAGTCGCTCCTTGAGAACGAGCCGCGCCAGGATGAGGCCCCCAAGGGCGGCACATGACGGCTGAATGACCGCGCCGTGGCCGAGCGGAACCAGCACATAGCCGACATAGCTCAACAGCGCGAGCGGGAGACCGCCAAACAGCGCAAGCGCCGCGCTGCGGCGTAAACCGACCATGCGCAGATCGGCGAAATTGTTTCTGGCGACGAGCGGAAGCAACGCCAATCCCGGCCACGCAAAACGATGCAGCGCGATGACCAGCGGCGACAGGCCCGAGGTGACCCCTTGCCGCGCGGCGACAAAGCCCAGCGCCCAGCACAAAGCCGCGCCAGTGCCGCAAACGACGCCTCGCGCGGTTGCTTGTTTGGCGAGCAGCGAGGAAGCATTTTCGATTGAGCTCAGCATTGATGAGGATCAACCGTTAGGGTAGCTTTCGGCCGGGTTTGCGTCGGCGTAAATGACATTGCCATGCACATTCTGATGCGCACGAAAAATCATAGTCCGCTGCGGTTTCGTACGACAACACGCGAATTTTCGTGCCAGCTTTCGCGGCACGCGAAGGCGCGTCAATCCAGTGCCTCGAGCTCTGTCCCAGCAAGAAGCTCGAGCCCTCCGATTTCGGCAACGTGCCCTTGATCGAGCCGCACCACGGTCGTGGCAAGCCGACGTACTTCCGTCGCGGTGTGGCTGACATAGACCATCGGAATCGCCGCCTCGTCTCGCAAACGCACGAGATACGGCAAGATCTCGCCCTTATGGCCGGAATCGAGCGACGCCAGGGGCTCGTCGAGAAGAAGAAGCCGGGGGCGCATCAACAGCGCGCGACCGATGGCGACACGCTGGCGTTCGCCGCCCGACAGCATGCGCGGTCGGCGATTGAGTAGATGCGTGATGCCGAGCAGAGCGGCGATGCGTTCGAATTCGCTCCCATCGCGCGGGCGTCCACTCATGCGGCGGCCGTAATCAAGGTTCTGCCGCACGCTCAGGTGTGGAAACAGCCGGCCTTCTTGAAATACATAACCGATCCGCCGCCGGTGCGGCGGCACGTCGATGCGCTGCGCGGCGTCAAACACCACCGTGTCGTCGAGCGTAATGCGTCCGCGATCGGGCGTCAGCAGGCCGGCGATCATGTTGACGAGCGACGTTTTTCCCGCGCCGGAGGGGCCGAACAGGGCGGTGATGCCGCCGGCGGCTCGAAAGTTCACCGTCAGCTTGAATGCGCCGAGCTGCTTCTCCACATCGACGGCCAGCACTGTCATCCCCCGTGAAAGCGCGTGGTCGCGCGCCGGCTGAGCCATTCCGCCCCTACCAACGCGACGAGCGCCAGCACAATCGCAATGACAACCATCCGCGCTGCAGCAGCGTCACCGTCCGGAATCTGCAGAAAAGTGTAGATCGCCGCCGATATGGTTTGCGTTTCGCCCGGGATATTGGAGACGAAGGTGATAGTAGCGCCGAACTCGCCGAGCGCGCGGGCGAAGCACAACAGTACGCCGGCGATGATGCCGGGCAAAGCGAGCGGCAAAGTAATCGTGAAAAATACCAGAATGCTGCTGGCGCCCAGTGTCCCGGCGGCATCTTCAAGACGCCGATCGATCGATTCGAGCGCAAGCCGGATCGGCCGAACCATCAGCGGAAATCCCATGACGGCCGCCGCGAGCGCCGCTCCGGTCCAGCGGAACGCAAACACGATCCCGAAATAATCGTGCAGAAAGACGCCGATGGGTCCTTTTCGCCCGAACCAGATCAGCAGGAGATAGCCGGTGACGACAGGAGGCAAGACCAGCGGCAGGTGAACGAGGCCGTCCAGGATCGTCTTTCCCCAGAAGCTCTTGCGCGCAAGCAACCAGCCGACCGCCACGGCAAAGGGCAGCGCCCACGCCGTCGCGACCACTGCTATTCGCAGCGACAATTTGAGTGCGGTCCATTCAGCGACAGAGAGATCGAACATGCGCAACGCCGGCGTGGGTCACGGTCGCCGAACGCCGCGCAGGATGGCGGCGAATTTCTCGCCTGTGACGCCGCTCACGCGGCTGGCTTGATGAGGAAAGCAAAGCCGTAGCTCTCGAAAATCGATTTTGCCGCCGACGAGTGCAGAAACGCCAGATACCGCGCGGCATCCGGCCTGGCGGTTTTCGTCGCCGCCACCGGATAGACGATCGGCTCGTGGGAATCGTCGGGGAAGTTGCCGAGGATCTTGACCCCCGGCTCGACCTTGGCGTCGGTCGCGTAAACAATGCCAAGCGGCGCTTCGCCACGCGCGACCAGCAGGAGCGCCGCGCGGACATTCGCCGCCATCGCCATTTTGGGTTCGACCGCCGCCCATAGACCGAGCTTTTCCAGCGCGGCCTTGGCGTAAATTCCGACCGGCACCGCCTGCACGTCGCCGGTGGCAATTCGTCCATCGCCCGCAAGTTTGGCGAGATCGAGATCGGGCGTGATCGTCACGGGAGCAAGATTTGAATCCTTGGCGGCAATGAGCACGAGCTTGTTGCCGAGGAGATTAACCCGTGTACTCTCATCGATGAGCTTCTTCTGCAAGCCGTAATCCATCCATCTCAGATCGGCCGAAATAAATATGTCGGCGGGAGCGCCTTGCTCAATCTGTTTCATCAGCACCGAACTAGCGTCATAGCTGGCCACGACTTTGATGCCACTTTGTTTGGTGAAAGCCGCATTGACGTCGTCGAGCGCGTTTTTCATGGAAGCGGCGGCGAAAACGGCGATGGATTTTTCTTCGGGCGCTTGCGCCCGCGCCGAGAACGGTAAAGAGACAAAGAAAAAGGCAGCGACGAGCGCCGCAAAAAGAGAGCTTCCCTTCGGCACGACGGTTCTCCAATACGTTACGCGCATCGATGATGCCGGGGCATCACAAACGCTGAGATGATCGCGGCCGGGGGAACCGTCGTTCCAGGCCAAGCCCAGCGCGCGCCCAGCGCGCCGTTTGCCGCACGCTGATCATAGTCCGGCGCCACCAAGCGAACAAGCGACGGCGCTTCGCCGCACCCGAAACCCTTTTCAATTCGGCGCGTGCGGACCCCTTTCCACGCCGGCTCACGCTGCTATGTTCCGGGCCGATCTTTTCGGGAGCGCGACGTGACGCAAGCGCAAGCGATCGACGGCGTGTACGACTACATCATCGTCGGCGCGGGCTCGGCCGGCTGCCTGCTCGCCAATCGGCTATGTGCCGATTCGGGTAAGCGCGTGCTCATTCTCGAAGCGGGCGGCCGCGACAACTGGATCTGGTTTCATATCCCGGTCGGCTATTTGTTCGCGATCGGCAATCCGCGCTCGGATTGGTGCTTCAAGACCGAGCCCGAGCCTGGCCTCAACAACCGCAGCCTAAATTATCCGCGCGGCAAGGTAATCGGCGGCTCCTCGGCTATCAATGCCATGACCTATATGCGCGGTCAGGCCGCGGACTACGATCATTGGCGGCAGCTCGGGCTTGCCGGGTGGGGCTGGGACGACGTGCTGCCCTTCTTCAAGCGCCACGAAAATCATTTCATGGGAGAAAGTGCTACGCACGCAGCCGACGGCGAATGGAACATCGAAGCGCCGCCGGTGCGGTGGGGCCTCCTCGATGCATTCCGCACCGCCGCCGCGCAAATCGGCATCAAATCCATCGCCGACTTCAACTGCGGCGATAACGAAGGCTGCCGCGTTTTTCACGTCAATCAAAAACGCGGCCGGCGCGTCTCAGCGGCGCGCGCATTCCTCAAGCCCGTGATGCATCGTCCCAACCTGAGGCTCGAAACCGGCTGCTTAGCCGAACGCCTGATATTCGAGGGTCGTCGCGCCGTCGGCGTGCGCTGGCGGCAAGGCCGCGAGCGAGATACTGCGCCGCGCATGGCGCGCTGCCGCGGCGAGGTCGTGCTGGCGGCCGGCTCGATCGGTTCGGCGCAAATACTGCTCCTTTCCGGCATCGGGCCGGCCGACCATTTGCGCGAACGAGGCATCGACGTATTGCTCGATCGGCCCGGCGTCGGCTCCAATCTGCAGGATCATTTGCAGCTGCGGCTGATCTTTAAGGTCGACGGCGTTACCACGCTCAACGAACGCTATCATTCGCCATTCGGTTTGGCGCGCATGCTAGCCGAATATGCGCTGTTCCGGCGCGGCCCGCTGACCATGGCGCCATCGCAGCTCGGACTTTTTACCCGCTCCGATCGAGACCAGGCGCGCGCCAATCTGCAATATCTCGTCCAGCCGCTGTCGCTCGATCGCTTCGGCGAGCCGCTTCACAAGTTTCCGGCCTTCACCGCGAGCGTGTGCAATCTGCGGCCGACGAGCCGCGGAAACGTGCGGCTGCGCTCGCGCGACGCAACCGATCCGCCGATGATCAAGCCGAACTATCTCGCGACCGACGAGGACCGCCGCATCGCAGCGAGCTCCATTCGTCTGACGCGACTGATCGTGGCGCAGCCGGCGCTCGCCCCGTTTCACCCGGACGAATATTTGCCGGGCCCCGCCGCGCGCGACGACGACGAACAAGGCCTAGTCAAGACCGCCGGCGATATCGGCACCACAATTTTTCACCCTGTCGGCACCGCGAAGACGGGGCTTGCCAGTGATCCGATGACGGTGGTCGACGACCGGCTGCGCGTGCGCGGAATCCAGCACCTCCGCGTCATCGACGCCTCGGTGATGCCGGCGATCACGTCCGGCGATACCAACGCGCCCACGATGATGATCGCCGAAAAAGGCGCCGCGCTCTTGCGCGCGGACGCTAAAGCGTTTGCATCATGAACGTCGCCGCGCGCGCCAAAGCGATCCTGACCGACCCGATGGCCGCGTGGTCGCAGATCGAAAAGGACGCCGGCGACGCGAGCTTCGTGTTGAGCCGTTATGTCTCCGTGCTCGCGCTTATCCCCGCTCTGGCCGGCTTCGCCGGCGCTGCGCTGATCGGCGTCGTCATGCCGGGAGGCGCCACGGTGCGCGCGAACTTGTTCAACGGAATTTCCGGCGCGGTTTTCGGTTACGTGATGAGTTGCGCCATGGTGCTTGTGCTTGGGCTCATCATCGATTTTTTGGCGCCGCTTTTCGGCGGTCAGCGCAATTTCAATAACGCGTTCAAGCTGGCGGTCTATTCCTTCACGCCGGTATGGATCGCTGGGATATTTCTCGTGCTGCCCGGCTT
>DASPWC010000018.1:0-3173 GCA_035622055.1 Xanthobacteraceae bacterium
ATCGTGAAGGGCATGTTCAATCACCACGGCTTTCGCGAGCAAGTTCGGCTCTCCGGCGTCAATTCCATCAATTGGGCGAGGATCGTGGCGCAAGCGGTATATTATTTTACCGCCGCCGCCGCTCTCGGCGCGCCGGCGCGAAAAATCACCTTTGCGGTTCCGACCGGAAATTTCGGCGATATCTATGCCGGCTATGTGGCGGCCCGGATGGGGCTGCCGGTCGACCGTTTGATCATCGCCACGAACGTCAACGATATTTTGACCCGTACGCTCGCAACCGGAACCTACGAGCCGCGTGCCGTTGTCGCGACGACTTCGCCCTCGATGGATATCCAGGTCTCTTCCAATTTCGAGCGCCTTTTGTTCGAAGCCTATGATCGCGACGCCGGCGCGATCCGGGCGGTGATGGGATCGCTTGCGCAGTCGCGGCGGTTCACGCTGTCGGCGCGCGCGCTATCTTCGATTCGGGCGATGTTCACCGCCGATCGCGCCGACGAGGACGAAGTCGCGGCGACCATTCGGACCGTCAAACGCGAGACCGGCAATTTCGTCGATCCGCATACCGCGGTGGCTGTCGCGGTCGCGGAAAAGGAATCGCGCGACCCTGCGGTGCCGATGGTCGTGCTCTCCACCGCGCACGCGGCAAAATTTCCCGATGCCGTGGAAGCGGCCTGCGGAGCACGGCCGATTCTTCCGGATTGGCTGGCGGCTATCAATGAGCGTCCGGAGCGCGTCACCGCGTTGCCGGCCGATCAGTCTGCGGTTGAACGGTTCGTGTTGTCGACGAGCCGAGCCGCCCAGGAAGGAGCGGCAGCATGAGCGTCGAAGTTACGACCCTGAAGTCCGGCATCAACGTGGTTACCGATGCGATGCCGCATCTGGAGACCGCTTCGCTTGGCGTTTGGGTCGCCTCCGGCAGCCGCGACGAGCGGCGCGAAGAACACGGCATCTCGCACTTTCTCGAACATATGGCGTTCAAGGGCACGCGCCGGCGCAACGCGCGCCAGATCGCCGAGGAGATCGAGGCCGTCGGCGGCGATCTCAATGCCGCGACCGGGGCGGAAAGCACCGCCTATTACGCGCGCGTGCTGAAGGCGGACGTGCCGCTCGCGCTTGACGTGCTCGCCGACATTCTTTCCGAGCCGACCTTCGAACGCGAGGAGCTTCTTCGCGAGCAAAATGTCATCATCCAAGAGATCGGCGCCGTCGCAGATACGCCCGACGATCTTATTTTCGAGCACCTGCAAGTTATGGCCTTCCCCGATCAATCGCTCGGCCGTTCGATCCTCGGCACGCCGAAAACCGTGCGGTCTTTTGACGGCGGCAAACTGCGCGACTATTTGGCGAGAAATTATCGCGCGCCGGATATCGTGGTGGCCGCCGCCGGCGCGGTCGAGCACCAAGCGGTGCTGGCGGAGGTGGAAAGACATTTTGGCCGCTTCAATGGACCGGCCGGCCCGTTGCCGGAACCGGCGAGTTTCGGCGGCGGCTCGCATGTCGAAAAGCGCGAGCTTGAGCAGGTGCACATCGCGCTGGGCTTGCCGGGCGTGTCGATCGTCGATTCGGCGCTCTATAGCCTGCAGGTATACACCAACGTTCTCGGCGGCGGCATGTCTTCGCGGCTTTTTCAGGAAGCGCGCGAGCGGCGTGGCCTATGTTATTCGATCTACACCTTCCACGTGCCATATTCCGACATCGGAATGTTCGGTCTTTATGCCGGAACCGATGCTGCCGATACCTCGGAGCTGATGCGGCTGATCGTCGATGAGATCGCCAGCACCGCCGAGACGATCTCCGAGCCGGAAGTGGCGCGCGCCAAGGCGCAAATGAAGGCCGGATTGCTGATGGCGCTCGAAAGTTCAGGCGCGCGCATCGAGCAGCTGGCGCGCCAGATGATCACCCGCGGTCGCCCGATACCGTTGAACGAGCTTGTCGCGAGAGTCGACGCGGTGACGGTCGAAAGCGCGCGCGCCGCCGGGCGGGCGCTTATTGCGCGCGGCAAACTCGCAACCGCGGTTCTCGGGCTGGGCTCGGGGCTTGAAAGCGCGGCCACGATTGCCGAGACTCTAACACGCCGCGCCGCATGATCTTGCCCCGCTGAACATATCAATGGCGTTCTTTCGCACCATCAACTTCACCGAGCCGATGCCGAACATCGAAGGAGACGGTGTGGCGCTGCGAACGCCCCAGATGACGGACTTCGAGGAATGGACGGCTCTTCGCGAAACAAGCCGCGAGTTTCTGACGCCGTGGGAACCAACCTGGCCGATTGACGATCTGACACGCGGGGCCTTCCGGCGGCGAATCAAGCGCTACGCCGAAGACCAGCGCACCGACCAGGGCTACGCGTTCTTGATCGTGCGCTATGCGGACGGAGCGCTGGTGGGCGGACTGACGCTGGCCAATATCCGCCGTGGCGTGGCCCAGGCAGGCAGTATCGGTTACTGGGTCGGCTTGCCCTATGTCCGCCGGGGTTACATGACGGCGGCGATGCGCGCGGTCATCCCCTTCGCTTTCGCGAGTCTTCGGCTGCACCGCCTCGAAGCGGCATGCATTCCGACCAATACCGCCTCGATCAGGCTTCTGGAAAAGACCAGATTCGTGCGTGAGGGCTATGCCAGGGAATATCTGTGCATCAATGGAACGTGGCAGGATCACCTGCTGTATGGCCGGTTAAACGACGACCCCAACGCCAGTGGGGCCTAATCGCACCCGGGCGGCCAATAAGCAGCCCGGCAGGTCGCCTTGGGAAGGCCATGGTTGGCTTGTTATTATGAACGAGGGCTCGCGAAAATTGCGATGACGCGGGGAAAATTGCAGGAAATTTGGCAGATTGGCTGGCGTGATGGGGCGCCGGCCGCGACCCTGCTCGCATTTGCATTGCTGACGCCGGGTTGCAGTGGTGGATTGGGCGGAGCAGCGACGACAGCATCGACTGCCGTCCCGGCGACCGCTCCTCCTGTGGCGGCTGCATCCCCGCCGGGTTCGTCCCCGCCGGGATCGCCTGCGCCAGCTTCGCCTGCGGCAACCTTCCCGGCCGCGGCCCCAAGCAGCCCGTCGTTTAAGGAAAAAATCGCGAGCTTTTTCTCCGGCGCGACCCAGAAGGAGCCGCAACCGGTCACGAATGCACAGCCGAACGTTTCCTGCCCGTTCCTGGATATTCGCGAAGGCGC
>DASPWC010000019.1:0-7106 GCA_035622055.1 Xanthobacteraceae bacterium
GGTGTGACGCGGCGTTCCGCTCCATGCGAGCCTTGCGCGAGCGCAGTTTCCCGGCGCGAATCCGCCAGCCCATGCTTATCGTGGCCGGCGGTAACGATCAGGTGGTCTCGAATGCCGCGATCGAGGATTTCGCCAGCCTGCTGCGCGCCGGTTCGCACCTCGTCGTCGTCGGCGCCCAGCACGAATTGCTGATGGAACAAGACCGCTTCCGCTCGCAATTTTGGGCGGCCTTCGACGCCTTCGTTCCGGGCACGCCGCTTTACTAGGGCGCAACGTCTGCGGGCGAATGTCGGTCTTGCCGCAGAAAGCGGCACTGCCGAGCTATTTTTGTCCGAGATTGGCTTGTTGCTCAACAACGACTGGCAGCGCGAAGGCAAACGTGGAGCCCTGGCCGGGTTGCGATTCGACCCAAATCCTGCCGCCGTGCATTTCGATGATGCGCTTTGAGATAGCAAGACCCAGACCGGTGCCGCCCTTCTTGCGCGTGATCGCGTTGTCGGCCTGCTGGAACTCTTGGAACAGCTTGGCCTGATCGGCGGCGGAAATGCCGGGACCTGTGTCGCGGACCGTTACAAGGAATGAGCCGTTATTCACCTCGGCCTTAACCGCGACTTCGCCAGCGTCCGTAAACTTGATGGCGTTGCCGACCAGGTTGATCAGCACTTGCGTCAAGCGCCGCCCGTCGCCGCGGCCAGAAGGCAGTTGCGGAGCAACCTCGACTTTGAACCCGAGCTTCTTATCGGCGGCCAATGGTTCGAGTGTGCTGCGAATGGTCCGGGCAATATCTTGCATGGAGTAATCGGACAGTTCGAGCACCAATTGGCCCGCTTCAATCTTGGAGAGATCGAGCACGTCGTTGATCAACCCCAGCAGATGCCTGCCGTTGGCTTCAAGGCGCTTAAGGACGCCGAGCATCTTCTCGGATGGCTCACCGTAGGCGCCGTCGGCCATCAGCTCCGTGTAGCCGAGGATGGCATTGAGCGGAGTGCGCAGCTCATGGCTCATATTGGCGAGGAACTGCGACTTGTGCTGGCTCGCAATTTCAAGCTGCCGGCTCTTGTCCTGGATTTCGTCGAACAAGCGCACGTTCTCGATGGCAATGACGGCCTGGTCGGCAAAAGTCGTGGCCAGCTCGATCTGCTTTTCGGTAAATGGACGCACTTGCGGCCGTTCCAGCACAAGCACGCCGATCGGCGTCCCTTCGCGCAAGAGGGGAACTCCCAGCATCGTGCAAAAATTAAATCGCCGCGCAGCCTCTGCCAGTCCGTACTCGGGATCGGCTTGCACGTCGGGGATATGGACGACGTCTCCTTCAAGCACGACGCGGCCGACGAGTGTGCCTCTGCCCACTTCCAACCGCGTTTTTTCCATGTATTGGCGAAAATCCGCGGGGAAACCATAACTTGCGGCTTGCCGGTATGCCGAACCTTCTTGCCGGGCGATGGCCGCCATTTCCGCATCGCAAAGCCGGGCCGCAGATTCCACGAGTGTATTCAGCACGACCTGCAGATCAAACGTCGAACGGCTAATGATCTTGAGCACGTCGGCGGTCGCCGTTTGCTGCTGCAAAGATTGTCGCAGTTCATTGAGCAATCGCGCGTTTTCGATCGCGATCGCGGCCTGGTCCGCGAAAGTGGCGACCAGTTCGATCTGCTTGTCGGTGAATGGCCTGACTTCGGTTCGCGCCAGCGACAAAACGCCAATCGGTATGCCCTCGCGAAGCATCGGTACCCCAAGGGCGGTGCGGTAGCCGCCAAGTCTCTGCGCTTCGACCAAGGTATATTCCGGATCAGCGAACACGTCGGGAATGTGCACCACCTTGCCTTCGAGCAAGGCTCTCCCCATCGCCGAACTTCGGTCGGCCTCGACTGGAATATCTTTGACCTGATCCATGAATTCAGGAGCGAAGCCGTAAACTTCAGCGCGATGGAACACTCCGTCAATCTGCCGTGTGGTCGAGCTCATATCCGCATCACAGAGTTTCGTGACCGCTTCAACGAGTGTTTGGAGGACTGACTTGAGATCGAATGTCGAACGGCTAATGATCTTGAGCACGTCAGCGGTTGCAGTTTGCTGCTCCAGCGACTGACGCAATTCCTTCAGCAACCGCGTGTTCTCGATGGCGATCACCGCCTGATTTGCGAAGTTCTTCACCAGTTCTATTTGTTTGTCGGTGAATGGGCGCACCTCTTGACGATAAATACTGATGGTTCCGATCAGCTCATCATCCTTGAGCATCGGAATGATTATTAAGCTTCGCGCACCCGCGAGCTCAACCAAGTTCACCGCCGCGGGATCGCGTTTTCTGTAGGCTGCGTCCGCGGCATAGTCCGGGATGTGGACCAGCCTTCGCGTGGCGATTGCTTGTCCAATCGCACTCTCCGGACTTGCATGAAGCAGCGCCCTGCGTTGCCGAAGTTCAACGAATGCAGCGGGCACGTTGTGCATCGCCGCGACACGAACCATCTCGCCTTCGAGAAGTTGCAATATACCGAAGTTGGCTTGGCAAATCCGCGTGGCATTTTCCAGAATGGTCTGGAACACCGGAACGAGCTCGCCACGCGAACTCGAAATGACGCTTAATACTTCTGAAGTTGCCGTCTGCTGCTCCAACGACTCTGTGAGGTCGGATGTGCGCTCCCGCAATTCGTTGAGCAGCCGCGTGTTCTCAATGGCGATGACGGCCTGGGCGGCAAAATTTTGCACCAGTGCGATTTGCTTGCCAATGAACGGGCGAACCTCTTTGCGGTAGATGGCGATAACCCCAACTAACGCCTCGTCTTGGAGCATTGGCACCAATACGAACGTGCGGGCTCCGAAAACGTCGACAAACTCCTTAAGCGCCTCCACGCCTTTGATGTATGAGGGTTCTTTCTTGGCGTCCACGATGTGAACGAGCTGCTTTGTTTGAGCGACACGGCCAAGCGGGACTTCCGGATCAAAGCGGAAAACCTGTTCGCGCCGGTGCATCCCGGCAAGATCTGGCGGCACGCCATGCAGGGCGGCCGGCCGAAAGCCATCACCATCGGCGAGCCACAACATGCCTAATTCGGCTTGGCTGATGCGCGTTGCGTTCGCCAGCACGGCCCGGAACACCGGCTCCAACTCACCGGGCGATGAGCTGATGACCCGGAGCACCTCCGCGGTTGCCGTTTGCTGTTCGAGCGATTCCGTCAATTCGCGCGTGCGCTGCTGCTCAGCCTCAAATAACCGCACGTTCTCGATCGCGATCACCGCTTGGTCGGCAAACGTTTCGGCGAGCTGAATTTCCTTGTCGGTGAACGGCTGTACCATGGAGCGCTGCAGTAGCAGGACCCCGATAGGCGCGCCCTCACGCCGCAACGGCACGCCGAGCAGAGTGCGCGTGTTTCCCGATCGGGATCTGTTCGCCAGCTCCGCGCTCGGGTCGGCTTGCGAGTCGACGAGATGAATGGAATTGCCCTCAAGCACGACCCTGCCGACGATCGACCCCCGATCCGGCTTGAGCGGCTCATTCTCCATCCGAGCCTTGTGTTCTGGCGAAAAACCATAGCTAGCGAAGTTATGGTATAGCCCGTCCTGAGGCAGCCGGATTGCCGACCGGTCCGCGCGGCACAACTTCGCCGCCGATGCGGTCAATGTGTCCAGCACCACCTGAAGATCGAAGGTCGAGCGGCTGATGACCTTGAGGACATCGGCGGTCGCCGTTTGCTGCTGAAGAGACTCGCGCAACTCGCTAAGCAGCCGCGTGTTATCGATGGCGATGACGGCCTGCGACGCAAAGTTCTGTACCAGCGCGATCTGCTTATCGGTGAACGGCCGAACCTCCTGGCGGTAGATGACGATGACGCCGATTAATTCGCTTTCCTTGAGCATCGGCACGCCAAGAAACGTGCGTGCTTTCAAGGCCTCGACCGCCATCACGCGAAGCGGGTCGCCTTCCTCGTATGCGCGATCCGCCGCGAGATCGACAATATGCACGATTTGCTTTGTCCGCATGACGCGGCCCAGCCCCGTGTGCAGGCCCGGTTGTATGGGACCGCTTCCGTACAATTTGCGATAAAGAGACGGGTAGTTGGTCGATACCGCGGAACGTAAGCCATTTCCTTCCACGAGAAGGAGATTTCCGAAATTTGCCTCGCAGATGCGCAGGGCGTTTTGCAGCATGGCGCGAAACACCTGCTGAAGGTCTGCCGGCGACGCGCTGATAGCCTTGAGAATCTCGGAGGCGGCGGAGAGCTGTTCCAGCGCCTCGTCACGCTCGCGCGCGGCGAGCGCTATTTTTTTCGGGCGCGTGACAGAGGGTTTAGAGCGCTGCTCCGCCTTTGGATCATCGCGCCGCTTTGGCGCCGCCGGCGCTTTCCGGCGTCGCGACTTCGCGTGTTTGCCGATCGCTATGGAGCGCCGTCTCATGCCCCGTTCTCTCGGCCGAGGACGGGGGCATTGTAGCGGGCGGAATTAGCATGCGGGAAGTGGCTGTTCGGGTCAGCCAGGATCGTCGCACAGCCCGCCGTGTCCGCACGGGTCGCGAGCGGCCGGTCTTTGCCGCGCGTGGAACGCCAAAAGCTCAGCCGTTCAACAGCCGCAACGCCTGCGCATGAACGCGCTCGTCGCCGGCGGCGACGATACGGCCCCCGCTATGCGGCCGGCCGCCCTCCCATGTCTTGATGATGCCGCCGGCGCCTTCGATGATGGGGATCAGCGGCAGAACGTCGTACGGCTTGAGTTCGGTCTCGATGACGAGATCGATATGGCCGGCCGCGAGCACGCAGTAGGCGTAGCAATCGCCGCCGTAGCGTGATAGCCGCACCTGCTGCTCGACACGCTGGAAGCACTGCCGGTCGGCCGGGTTCATCAAGAGCGGGCTTGTCGTGCACATCACCGCTTCCCCCACCGAAGCGCAAGGGCGCACGCGCAGCGTTCTATCGCCGGCCGGACCGCGGTACAGCGCGCCCCGGCCATCACCGGAAAAATACTCCCGCGTGAACGGCTGATGCATCATGCCGTAGATCGGCTCGCCGCGCCGCGTCAGCGCGATGAGCGTGCCCCACATCGGCATACCGCAGATGAAGGACTTCGTGCCGTCGATTGGATCGAGCACCCAAACATATTCGGTATCGGTCCGCTCGGAGCCGAATTCCTCGCCGACCATGCCGTGCTCGGGAAACGTTCGTTTGATGAGCGTGCGCATGGCGGCTTCCGCGGCGCGATCGGCGGCGGTAACCGGGTCGAAACCGCCCGAGCAGCTTTTGTTCTCGACGCCAAGCGCGCTGCGAAAGAACGGCTTTATGGTTTCGCCTGAAATCGCGGCGAGTTCGTCCACGAAAGCCGCGAAGTCGATCGCAGTCATAGAGCTTCCCAAAGTCGGACCAAGCCTACTGGCCGGTCCGCGCTGAAGAACAAGCCGGTCTGCGGATCGTGCATAGCTGTTCGGCACCTTTGGATCATGGCGAAGATTTGTGCAGCCCAGACGCCTTCGCTAAGCTATTGTATTTATAGCATGATTCAAGACGACGCGGCGTTCTTGTGCATAATATACGGAATTTGCGGGGAAAGGTTCATCCGTCGGCAGGATTTTACCTTGAATTTTGTGCGACGCAGTGTATGTTGTTGCAGTGCGGTAGCGCGAGACCTCCTCGCGGTACCGTCGCCCTCCTTGGGCGTTTCCTCCCTAGACTTGGGCCGCTCCCGAAAGGTGAGCGGCCCTTTTTCTTGGCTTTGTGTTTTGGCTCCCTTTTCTTGGTTGCCTCTATCTAGGCTGCCTCTTTCTCGGCTGCTGTCCGGCCTGTTTTTGTCGCGTTATTCGGCTGCGGCGCGATAAGGCCGCAGTTCTTCGAGCGGGATTTCGGACAGACAATCGGCCAATGTCTCGAACTGCGCGGCCAGCTTGGAAAATGCCGCCGACCGTTCGTATCGGCGCTCGTCCATATAAAGCGCGCGATTGATTTCGAGCTGAATGGCGTGCAGGCCGGTGGTCGGATTGCCGTAATGTTCGGTAATGAAACCGCCGGCATAGGGTTTGTTGCGGCTCACCGAATAGCCGAAACCGCGCATGCAGCGTTCGATCGTCTCGGGCACGATGCCGACGCAGCTTGTCCCGTAACGGTCGCCGAGCACCAGATCGGCTCGCGGCCGCTCATCGCGATTGCCGGTGCTTGAGGGCATGGAATGGCAATCGATCAAGATCGCGGCGCCGAAATCACGGTGCAACTTCGTGAAAACGCGCCGCAACGCGCGATGATAGGGCTTGTAAAGACCGTCAATGCGCCGCAGCGCCTCCGCGACCGAGATGCGCTGATCGTAAATCTCTTGCGCGTCGCCCACCACGCGCGCCACGGTGCCGAGCCCGCCGGCGACCCGCATCGAACGGGTATTGGCGAATGAGGGCAGCCGGCCCTCGAACATCCGCGGGTCCAGTTCGTACGGTTCTCGATTGACGTCGACATAACAGCGCGGGAAATGCGCCCGCACCACGGGATAGCCGCGCGCCACCACGCCTTCGATCAATTCGCCGACAAAGGAGTCCTCGGAACGGCGCAGCGTCGCCAGATCCAGCCGCGAGGTGAGCAGGAAATCCCGGGGGTAGATCCGCCCGCTATGGGGCGAGTTGAACAGCAACGGGCCGCGGCACTGCGCCGGCTCAAGGGCCTCGAACGGGGGGTCGAATTCGTCCTGTATTTCGGACATGACGCTTGCGGATTTCTCCCTTCGTACCGTCCAGCCGCCGCCATTGTCCATAAGGAACCGTGATTTGCCAAGGCCCGCAATCTTACCCGCAATCCTGCCTGCAGTCCTCGATCCTTCGGCGCTTTTTCACTCCATGTTTACCAGCGATCCGGCTTATGGGATGTAGGGGACGGCGAAAGCCGGGTTTGTGTAATGTCCAAGATTCTGCTTGCGGAAGACGACATCGACATGCGGCGCTTCCTGGTCAAGGCGCTGCAAAACGCCGGTTTCGAGGTTATTTCTTATGACAACGGACTGTCCGCCTATCAGCGGCTGCGCGAAGAGCCGTTCGAGCTTCTGCTTACCGATATCGTAATGCCGGAAATGGACGGCATCGAGCTCGCCCGCCGCGCCGCCGAACTCGATCCCGATATTAAGATTATGTTCATCACCGGGTTCGC
>DASPWC010000020.1:0-6793 GCA_035622055.1 Xanthobacteraceae bacterium
GAAATATCCGTCACGCGGCCGTCCTTTTCGAAAAACTTATTAGGGACCTGGAACATGGCGAGCATGAGCCCTCCCTCGGGCGTCCAGGCGACGTGACGGCTGCCAGCCTCGCGCCAAACGAACTCGCCCGGGCCAACCGCAAGGCCCTTCGCCGGACCCTCCTTGTCAACGAGCTTGCCTTCAAGAATGTAGGTCTGCTCGATCTTGACATGTTCATGGTCGGGCAGCGTCGCGCCGGGAGCGAACTTCATCAGCGCGGTAACGAGACCCGTCTCTTTGTCTAAGAGAAGGCCCTTCACCTCGCAGCCGGGAAAGCGGGTCTTATTCCACTCCATATCGGCCGGGCGGACCACGTGCGAATGCGTGTCGGCGGTGTCATGTTTGGACTTTGGCATCACGGCATCCATGCGATCCTCCTTGGCGGCAATTCTCCGGCAATCCGGCCGTTAAAATCCATACGTTATAATAACCGATCGCGAGCGGGCATACTACAAGCCGCCTTCGCGAATCGGCGGCTGGAAAGCAAGCCCGGTGTCCCACGGAAAATAGATCCAGGTGTCCTGCGACACTTCGGTGATGAAAGTGTCCACCATCGGCCGCCCCATGGGTTTGGCATAGACGGCGGCAAAATGCGCGCGCGGAAGAATCGCGCGGATCACTTTGGCGGTCTGACCGGTATCCACAAGATCGTCCACGATGAGGACTCGGGCTCCGCCCCCACCGCCCTGCGCAACGATATTCGCCGCCACGCCCTTGAGAACCTGCAAATCGGTCTGGCGGGTGTGGTTGTAGCTGGCGACGCACACCGTCTCGATCACTCTGATGCCGAGTTCGCGCGCCACGATCGCCGCCGGCACGAGGCCGCCGCGGGTGATGCAGACGATCGCCTCGAACGGGCCTGCGCCGCTTAACCGCCAAGCCAGCGCGCGGGAATCGCGGTGAAACTGGTCCCACGACACGGGGAAGATTTTCGTGGGATCGGGGGGCTTGTCCGTTTGGGGTTGTCGCATCTGCAATTGCCGCCAATATTTGCGCCTCTATGTACGTCCAGATGTCCTTTGCGCCGCGCGACGCCGCGGCTTTCGGTTCGCCAGCCTCTTCCCTAACCTTCATGGGGCGCAAGGAACAGCAAAAAACTTCAGTGAAAATCTTCAACAGTCAAAACTTCACGGAATCTCATACACGATCGTTTCGTCGGCGATACCGCGAAGCGCCGCGCGATGCATTGACGGATGCGCGCTCAGTCCTTGCAGGATTTTTGCCGCCTTTGGGTCTTCCATCACGGGCTGCGTCACGATGATGGCGCGCGAGGAAGCGAGGCCCTGCACCCGGGCGGCAATATTGACCGTTTGCCCGAAATAATCCTGGCTGTTGTTGAGGCGCACGGCGAGACACGGTCCTTCGTGAATGCCGATTTTGAGAAGAAGGTCTTCGTTGCCGCGGTCGTCATTGATCCGCGTCATCGCCTCGCGCATGCGCAGCGCCGCGGCGAGAGCGCGGTCCGGCGTGGCGAACGTCGCCATTACGGCATCGCCGATTGTCTTGACCACCGCCCCCGTCTCGGAAGCCACGATGTCGTACAATACGCCGAAATGCTGACGAACGAGGTCGTACGCGGCGATATCGCCGACACGCTCGTATAGCGCGGTCGAACCTTTCAGGTCGGTGAACAAAAAAGTGAGGCTCGTAATCTTGAGTCGCTGATCGGGGTCGATCGTGTCGGTATGATAAAGATCGCGAAATGTCTGGTTGGTTAGGAGCCGTTTCGCGGTCAGGAATGGCCGCCGCCTGCCGAGAAGATTATGGAGCGCATCCCCGGAGATCCAGAGCGTGGGCAGCACGCGCCGGTCCATGCGATTTTCGAGCGACAAGCGTAATGGACCCGGCCGTAGCTCCGCAGTGCCTAACAGAGCTTTCACTTTGTTAAAGACGATCGACAGCGCCTGCCGCTCGCGCGTCGGTTCGCCTTCAACGGCGAGGATCTGACGGCCGTGGGTGACCGGATCGAATACAATCACGAATCCCTCGGGCAATTGGACCGACAGCACGCCTTTGGCGCCAGGCGGCAATTCGATGGAATCGATCGTGAATTCCGCGAGCTTTGCTTCGAGATTCTCGGGCAGGTCCATCCCCGAGCTCCAGAAAATCTGACGATAATATTCCGCCTCGGGCAGCGTATCGGGATGATGGCCGGCAATGCCGCGCACGCGCGGAGCGACCGTGAAGGTCACCTCGACCATTTCATCGAGAGTAGGCTTGTAGTCCGCGGCGCACAGCGCGCAGCCATATTCATCGTGCCTGACGGTCTTGAGCGTCGTGCCGGCGTCGAGCACGCCGCCGCAGTCGGGACAGAGCACGTTCCACGACAACTCGAAAAGGCCGAGCCGCGCGGCATGCAGGAACGCCGCGATCGTCAATTCTTCGTTCAAATTGTTCTTGACGGCGAACGCAACTGGATTGATTCGGCACAGCTCGCGGTCAGGCGCTTCCGCGACCGCGCTTTCGATGGCGGCGGCACAGCCGGGATCCGCCGATTGACGCAACACGCCGAAGAGGGCTTCCGTCTCGCTCACCTGACGCCGCTCGCACCGCTATGGCCGCTAGAGCCGCAATCGTTTCAAACCGAATCGATTGCGGCTCTATATTTGCTGAGACATGATCTCTCTGGAAATCTCTTTGGAAAACCGTTTCCACCCCGGATCACCTCCGGAGCGGGCTTTTTCCCGAATTATGCTTTAGCTATGCACGCGTCGGCGCCGCGACAAGGCATGCGCGTGGGATCACGCCTGCCGTAACTCACAGCGAATTGATCCAATCGACTACTTGCTGGCGAGCCACAAGAGGCGTCGTGAGATGCCCGGCAAAAACTTCGATATATTTGCTCTTCGGATTCTTGGCGGCTGCTTCGAAAGCATACTCTGGACCGCGCCGGTCGATCGGATCGAGCTTGCCCGCGACCCAAAGCAACGGCACCGGCTTTGCCGTGGCGCCTATGGCGGCGGCATTCTTGGGAATGACCGCCGGTCCGTTTGGATCGAACCAGCTGAGATAGACAATCGGCGTCGCCGTCGTCGTCAGCGGGATTCCTTGCGCCATGTCGGGAAAAGTCTGCGGCACGTCGCCTTTGCCGTCGGCAACCAAAGCTTTCGCACGCGCCACCGCATCGCTGACGTAGTCGCGCAAATTGCCGACCTCCGGGAGATGCCCGGGCGCGAGCGCGACTACTCCGGCGGTATCGGGATGGCGGGCCGCGTAACCGATTGCGGCGTTCGCACCCAACGAATGACCGATGATCACGATGCGGTTCGCTCCGCCTGATTTTAGCCCGGCGACTGCCGCGTCTATCTCCGCCATCGCCTCGTCGTAGGTCGCGTCGTAGCGGCGGTGAAACGACCAGGGCATTTCCGGCATAACCGCCAGCGCGCCTTCGTCTTTCAAGGAACTTATGATTCCACCATCGAGTCCGCCGGGCCAAGCTCCCTTTCCGTGCAGATAGACGATCCCCAGCCCGTGCAAATCGGCCGCCGGCGCCGCGCCGCCAAGCACCGGCATACAAAACGGCGCGAATGCTGTAAGCGCGCCGGTAACGGCCAGAACGAAGACGCGGCGCCGATTCATGCGATCTTGCCCATCCGAAAATGCAGTCCGCGAACGATGCAGCGGTCTTGGTCGGGCAACAAGCGCTAGGCTTTTGCCAGACTCGCTCTCACGCGACTGAGCATGGTTTCGACGGCCGTCTTGGCGGCGGCTAGCTTCTCCGGATCGCGCGAGCGCACCACCACATTGGTATTGGCGAAATTGTTGTCGTCCACGAACGGATAAGAACCGATCACCACGTCAGAAAACTTCTTCGCAATTGTGCCAAGCTCGGTTCCGATATCGCCTTCGCGGCAGTCCGCGCGAACCGATTCGGAAAACATTTTAGAACCGGTTTTGAGCTGCGGCACGACATATTCCAACATCGCCTGCATCACGCTCGGAATGCCGGCCATCACGATAACGTTGCCGATCCAAAATCCCGGCGCGGCGGAAATCTTGTTCAGGACCAGCGTGGCGCCGGCGGGAACGCGCGTCATGCGCATGCGCGCCTCGTTCATGACACCACCGGTTTGGGCAACGCGAGCACGCATGATCTCGACGGCGCGCGGATGATAGTCCAGAGCCACTCCGAAAGCCTTGGCGACACAATCGGCGGTAATGTCGTCGTGGGTGGGGCCGATGCCGCCCGTCGTGAACACATAAGTGTAACGCACCCGCAATGCGTTCACCGCGGCCACGATCTCCGGTTCCTCGTCGGCAACGATGCGGACCTCTTTCAGATCGATGCCGATCTCGGTCAACCGATCGGCTATGTGGCCGACATTCTTGTCCTTGGTGCGGCCCGACAAGATTTCATCGCCGATCACCAGCACGGCGGCCGTGACGACCGCATCCGTCTTGGCCGTACTGTCGACCATGGCTTGAACCTCCGTGCCGGCGCCTCCTCTAGCGCGGCACCGGGCGCGGCTCAAGCATGGGCGCAGGATGCCAGGCGACTCGGGTGTTCAGGCACGGTTCTGCGGGATTCCAGGGTAGCTGAGAATATCGCTTCTCTTCTGCAGGTATTCGTCACGGTCGATCTCGCCACGCGCATAGCGCCTGGCGAGAACGTCAAGGACCGCGGTGTCGCGGTCACGCATCGCCGTCATGGCGCGAACCCGGCGACGCCATTTATGCTGCACAAACCAGGCAGTTATCGCTATGACAATTCCTACGATTAAGATCGGCTCGAGCATGGTCGTCGGCGGCGGTCGGCGCCCCCACCCGCCCACAATAACGGCAAGGGCCTCGGCGGGTTCCCGATCGGCCGCCTGGGCGAGCCTACCGTGATAACGACATTGGCAGTCCTGCCCCCTAAACCGCCGAGAATGCTATACAGATTCCCTGGGAGCGGCCGAGTCGATGACCTATTGCGGTGGAATTCTCGTACGCGAAGGCCTCGTGATGTTCGCCGACACGCGAACCAATGCCGGTGTCGATAACATTTCGACCTTCCGCAAACTGCACGTCTTCAAGGACCCGAAGAAGCGGGTCATGGCGATCGCGTCGGCCGGCAATCTTTCGATAAGCCAGTCGGTGGTCAGCATTTTGACCGAAGGTTACGACAATCCGGATACCGGGGAGCGCGAAACCCTGATGAACGCGCCGACACTGTTTCAGGCCGCTCAGCGCGTCGGCCACGTGGTGCGTGCGCTCCGGGTCACCGAGGGCAAGGTGCTCGAGGCCTCCGACGTAACCTTCGACGTCTCGTTTCTGTTCGGCGGTCAGATCATAGGCGAGCGCATGCGCTTGTTTATGATCTATTCGGCCGGCAACTTCATCGAATGCACCGTGGACACGCCGTATCTGCAAATCGGCGAGCACAAATACGGCAAGCCGGTTCTCGACCGCGCCATCAACTATGAAATGGACATCTATGACGCGCTGAAAGTGGGGCTGGTCTCGGTCGATTCGACCATGCGATCGAATCTGTCCGTCGGCATGCCGATCGACCTTTTGGTGTTGCGCCGCGACACCTGCGATCCGGAATTGCTCTACCGCATCGAGCCGGGCGAACCCTACTTCACCGATTTGCGCGAACGTTGGTCCGCCGCGTTGCGCGCCGCTCATATCGGCATACCGCGGCCGCCCTACGCGAACCGGCGCTGACGCCCGCCGCGTCGACAACAGCCGCGCGATTTTCGAAAGCGACGAACAGGGATTGCCGCCGCGTATCGCGTTCGTCACTATCGGCGCAGCGAACACTAACCACGCGACGAATATTGGGAGGCAGGGATGGCCGCGAGGAAAGTCGCATTGGTGACAGGCGCCGGTACGGGAGTAGGCCGGGCGGTGACACTGGCATTGATGCGGGAGGGCTACGCGGTCGTACTCGCCGGCCGGCGCAAGGAGCTTCTCGAAGCGGTCGCCAAGGAAGGCGCGCAGACGCCGGGCGAAGCGCTTGTCGTTTCCGCCGACGTCGCCGATCCCGTCTCTATCAAATCGCTCTTCGCCAAGATCAAGGAAACCTACGGCCGGCTTGATCTTCTTTTCAACAACGCCGGCATCGGCGCGCCGGCAATGCCGATCGAAGAAATCCCGTTCGACAAATGGCAGGCGGTGGTCGCCACCAATCTAACCGGCATCTTCCTTTGCACGCAGGAAGCCATCAAGATCATGAAAGCGCAGCAGCCGCGCGGCGGGCGCATCATCAACAATGGCTCGGTCTCGGCGCATACACCGCGGCCCGGCGCGGCGCCGTATACGGCCACCAAACATGCCGTCACCGGGCTGACCAAACAAACGGCGCTGGATTGCCGAGGTCATGATATCTGTTGCGGCCAGATCGACATCGGCAACGCCGCGACGCCGCTCACCGAACGCATGGTCCAGGGCGAAGGCGTGCTGCAACCCGACGGCCGCAAAATGATCGAAGCGCGCATGGCGGCCGAGGATGTCGGGCGCGCCGTCGTGTACATGGCGAGCCTGCCGCTCGACACCAATGTTCTGTTCATGACGGTAATGGCCAATTTGATGCCGTTCGTCGGCCGAGGTTGATCTCGTCCATGCCCAGCGAATGGCATGACTTTTACGTCCTACTGGGCACGGCTTCCGCGGCCTTGGTGGCGCTTCTGTTCGTCGCGGTATCGGTTGGCGCCACCTTTATCAGCGCGGAACGCAGCACCGCCACCCGCACGTTCATGAGCCCGGTCGTTTTTCACTACAGCAGCATCCTCCTGCTCAGCCTCATCGCGCTGATCCCCGGCCACACGCC
>DASPWC010000021.1:0-7151 GCA_035622055.1 Xanthobacteraceae bacterium
CAGGACCTGATGGCGCGGGTGGCAAACGCGCTGCGCATGGTGCTTGCCCGCAATCCCGAAGAAACCGTCGTGCTGGTCGGCCATGACAGCGTGAATCGCGCATTGCTTCTGCAATTGCTCGATCAGCCGCTGTCGGCCTTCTGGCGCATCGCGCAGAGCCCTTGCGCCATCAACGAGATCGACGTGACCGGCGGGACTATTTGCGTCCGGCGCGTCAATGAAACGCAGCACCTTGAGGCTATTGCAGCGGAGTACGGCGCGCCATGACGAATCGGACGAGGTCCTGAGCCCCATGGGCGGCGACAGACCTTTTGTCGGCCGCTCGGTGCCGCGCCTCGAGGACCGGCCATTGCTGACCGGTCAGAGCCGCTTTGCGGCGGATATTTCATTCGCGCAGCAGGTGCACATGCGCGTGGTCCGCTCCGCGCATGCGCACGGACGAATCCGCGCGATCGACAGCGCGCACGCGCGCGCCGCTCCCGGCGTTGTCGCGGTGTGGACCGCGGCCGATGTCGCCGACATTCCGCCGATCGATTTTCGCCTCACTCGGATCGAAGGGCTCGAACCGTACCGCCAGCCGATACTGGCCAAAGACTTCGTCCGGTACGTCGGCGAGCCGGTCGCAGCGGTCTTTGCCGTCGATCCCTACAGCGCCGAGGATGCCGCCGAGCTGGTCGCCGTCGACATCGACAAATTACCGGAAACAGTCGCAGCCGACCCCGCGCCCGTGGAATTCGGCCCCGGCCATTCCAGCGAAGCGGCCGTCGTTCGCAAGGGCTATGGCGATGTGGCGGCGGCCTTTGCCACGGCGCACACGATAGTCGCGCTCGAGCTAAGGATCGGCCGGCACAGCGGCGTGCCGCTGGAAACGCGTGGCGCGATTGCGCGTTTCGATTCCGCGCGAGACGTCCTTGAGCTCTACGGCGCCGCCAAAGTACCCCATTGGAATCGCGATGCGCTCGCGCGCATGCTTGGGCTTCCTGCATCGTCGGTACATCTTCATGAAGGCCATACCGGCGGCGGTTTCGGCGTTCGCGGCGAACTCTACCCCGAAGACGCGCTCGCCTGCCTCGGCGCGCTACGGCTTCGCCGCCCGGTGAAATGGATCGAGGATCGCCGCGAACATCTGATCGCAACCAACCATTCGCGCGAACAGCATTATCGCGTCCGCGCCGCCGCCGACGAGAGCGGCCGGCTCCTCGCCGTCGACGGCGAGTTTTTTCACGATCAGGGCGCTTACATGCGTACGCACGCCGCGACGGTTCCCGATCTCGCGGCCACGATGCTGCTCGGCCCCTATCGCGTCGCGGCCTATCGCATGGTCGGACGTATTCGCCTCACCAACAAGACGCCGTGCGGAACTTACCGGGCGCCCGGACGCTATGAGAGCACGTTCGTGCGCGAGCGGCTGATGGACGCCATTGCCGCTCGACTTCACCTCGATCCGATCGAAGTTCGCCGCCGCAATTTCATTACTGCGGCCGAAATGCCCTATGCGCGCCCCCTCGACACGCTCGGCACCGAGATGACCTACGATTCCGGAGACTATGGCACGCTGCTCGACAAGGCGCTTGCCGCGACGGGCTGGCACGCGCTGCGCCAGGCCGTCAAACGCCGTCGCGCCGCCGGCGAAGCCGTTGGCGCCGGCTTGGCCTTCTTCGTCGAGAAAAGCGGCCTCGGTCCTTACGACACCGTGCACGCCAGCATCGATGCAAGCGGAACGGTCGAGATCGTGAGCGGCGCGACCTCGGTCGGGCAAGGCATGGAAACCGTGATCGCACAGATTTGCGCCGACGAGCTCGGCGTCGACTATCGGCAAATCCGCGTGGTCCATGGACAGACCGACCGCATCGCTTTTGGAATGGGGACATTTGCTTCGCGCGTCACGGTGATGACCGGCGAAGCAAGCCGGCGCGCGGCGGCGAAGTTGCGCGCCAAGGCGATCGCTGCCGCGGCTCATCTTTTGCAATCGCCGCCGGATACGCTCCGCATCGCCAACGGCAGAATCGCGCGCAAAGAGAGCCCTCGCGGACCGTCGGTGACGCTGGGCGAAGTCGCCAAGGCGCTCAACCCCGGTGGGAGACTTGTCGGCGACGCGACGCCGGGTCTTGCCGCCGACGGCTGGTTCGAATCCGCGCACATGAATTATCCATACGGCATCCATTTCGCCGTCGTGCGGATCGATCGCGACACCGGCGCGGTCGTCGTCGAGCGCTATGTCGTCGCTTACGATATCGGCAAGGCGGTCAACCCGATGCTGGTCGAGGGCCAGATCGCCGGCGGCGTCGCCCAAGGTCTCGGCGGGGCGCTGTTTGAGGAATTTCTCTACGATCCGCGCGGCGAACCGATCTGCGTCACCTTTGCCGATTATGTGATGCCGACGGCACGCGAAATTCCGCCGATCGAGGTGCTGATCAGCGAAGATGCGCCGAGCCCGCTTAATTCGCTGGGCGTCAAGGGCGCGGGCGAAGGCGGCGCCAATGCCGCCGGCGCCGCCATCGCGTCAGCGATCGACGATGCGCTCGGCCGGCCTGGCGCGGTGACGCAGCTTCCCGTCACACCGCGACGGCTGCGAGATATGGTGCGCATCGCGATATCGCGATGATTTCGCGCACCGACTCTCTAAGGTCATAACCTTGGTCATCGCTTCGCGCCGTCGATCGCAACGGCCACCCTATTTTCCGAACGCCCTTGTGAGTTTTGGCTCTGCAGTTCGGCGGCGATGAAATGCGTCACTTTCGGCGTGCCGGACAAATTGAACCGCTGCACGCATTCCTGCACCAGGCGGTCGGCATTGGTGACGCGTTCGTGTTGACGCAAATGCTCCATCCAGGATTCCACCAGGAACGTCTCGACCAACCGGCCCTCCACGGCCGCGTCTTCGAACACGCCCCACACATAGGCGCCGTCGCGGCGTCGCTCGTGCCCGAGAGGAGCGAGCGCTTCGAGGAACGCCTCGCGGTCCCGCGGGTCGATGCGATACTCGACGGTAACCAGCACCGGGCCGCGGTCGTGTTCGATGGGCTGTGCGGTCAACGGCGCCGGCCAGTGCATCGAAGGTGACAAATCGATGCTTGCTCCGGTTTGCAGCTTCCACGGCCAAGTCAGCGCAATCGCGGCGACAGCGCCCGCGCTCGCGAGAAAGTGCGCATTCGCCAGACCAACCGCAACGGCGACCTCGCCCCAGACTGCGCTGCCCAGCGTCAGGCAACCGAAAAATACGGTCGTGTAGAGCGCAAGTCCGCGCGCACGCACCCAGTCCGGCAACGCGACTTGAGCGGACACGCTGAGCGTCGCCAGTGCCACGATCCACGAGGCGCCGGCTGTCGCACTGGCAACAAGCGCGGTGACCGGTTCGCGGGCGATCCCGTAGAGCACCATGGCGACGGCTTGTCCGAGGGCCCCGAGCGCCATCAAGCGGTCGGGACCTAATTTTTCCTTTAGACGCGGCAGCAAAAACGCGCCACCCACGGCGCTCGCCCCAATCACGCCAAGCAGCACGCCGTAGAGACTGGGGCCGCCGCCAATCTGCTCGCGCGATACCAGCGGCAACAGCGCCCAATAGGCGCTGACGAACAGAAAAAAGCCGGTGGCGCGCACAAGTGTCGCCTGCAAATGCCGATTGTGCCTGGCGTAACGCAGCCCCGTCAAAATCGCTTGGCCAAAGCGCTCCGCGGGCAGCAACGTGCCGGTGCGCGGCGCGGGCCGCCACCACAGCAGCGAACCCACGATCGCAAGATTGGACACGGCGTTGATCCAAAACGGCGCGACGATACCGTAAGCCGAGATCGTCACTCCACCGACCGCGGGACCAAGCGCGCGCGAAATATTGACACCGACGCTGTTGGCCGCGATAGCCGGCGGCAGATGTGCTTGGGAACGAGATAGGTCACGAGCGCCTGCCACGCCGGCACAGTCATCGCGCCGGCTGCTCCGATCAAAAATGTGAAGAGCAGAAGATTGCCCGGCGTCGCCAAACCGAGGCCGACGATCACCGCGTAAACAGCGCTGACAGCCGTCGCGACGATTTCCACCACGATCAGGAATTTTCGTTTGTCGAAGATATCCGCCAGCGCGCCGGCGGGAATTGCGAAAAGGCAGATCGGCAGGCTGCTTGCAGCCTGCACGAGCGCGACGAGCAAAGGATCGGGATTGAGGGTGGTCATCAGCCAGCCGGATGCCGCGCTGTACATCCAGCCACCGACATTGGATACGAGCGTCGCCGTCCAGATTACGGCAAAAGCCGGATGCCGAAACGGCGCCGCAAATGACGGCGCCTGGTCTGCCGTCGTATCGGGCTTTGCATCTGATCCGTTGCGGCTCGCCGTCACCGCGACATGCTACATAAATCGCGCGGCAGCCGGCAAATCGCCGCGTCAAGATTGATGAGCCGCCCGTCGCCGGGCAGCCCATCCGCGTTGCCCGGTACGATTTCCGGAAGTTTCAGGCCATCCAAAACGGCTTATTCATTTCACGGTGCGCGTCGCAGCGCGTGACGCCGATGTCGCGCAGCGTTGCGTCGCTCAGGCCGTCCAACTCGCGGCGCGACCGCGCCCGCCGTTGCCATTCCGCGACGCGAAACTTGAGCTGATCCCAACGAGACAGGTGAGTGGCCCGGAAGGTCGTCATTGTAATGGTGCTCATGACTAACTCCGTACCCGGCTATCCATCATTCCAAGTTAAGTGAACGGCAGGAAGTAAGATGTGATCCGCAGCACAGTTTTGCGTTTTTAATTAAATTGCTGATTTCGCATTAGAATCTTAGTCATTTTCGGGGCTGTTCAGCGTCGAGCCGGCAACAGCCCGCGCGTGAAATGAGCAGGCCCTCAGGCCGCCCACGATTCGGGCGTCAGCGCAATTTCGCACGTTGCCGTGACGGGCTCCGGCAACGGACCGTCCGCAAGGTCATAGCCGATGGCCCGAAGTATTCCCGCTGCCGGACACATGGCGACGGCGAGGCGAGTATAGGGATTAAGCACCGGCTCCTGCACCCAGTCGAAATTCGCCGTCGCCCAGGCTCCATCCCAGCGATCGAGCGCTTCTCGGCGCGCGCAGCTATGATTTGCCGCGTCGTCAAAGGTACTCGTCAAGAACCGGCGTGTCCCGATCCGGCCCTCCCAACCGGGGCGGCGCGGCACCCAATCGTTGGCGGCGCTGGTGTCGTTCTCGCGTGTCGTGAACCCGGTCTCCGTCCGCTCGATGACGCACCGTTCCCGCAGCACGCATCCGGTCAAAACATAGATCGCCGGCCGCGCGACCGGTGTCGTCTCCAGCATGTGACGCGCGGACGAAAAATCCTCGCAAACCTCGAACACACGCCGCAACAGCTGATCGGGCGGCATGAGATCCTCGGACCGCCAGATCGCGCGGATGTTGGCCGCGACATCGTAAGAGCGGAGCCAGCGGTGTGTCGTTCGGCGGCGCATCGGCGCCTGATTGACGGCGGCCGCGAATCTAAACGGCGCGATCGCAGTCAGCGCGCCGACATAGCCGGGCCAAGTTATGCTGAAAAAATCGCCGGCCGCACCGCGCATGCGCGCCACTTCGGCATGCCGCCCGAGCCCGTGGAACGGCCAATCGAGCGTTCGGATCAGCCAGGGCTTACCGTCCTGCGCGCACGCGCGCGACGTGCAGCCCCATTGATAGGAGGCGTTGAGCAGCCACACGCCCGAAAATTCGAGCGTGCCGGCGATCTCCGCGATCTCGGGCAGATAAGGCGAGCGCGAGCGCGCAAGCCAGCGCCGCGACGCCCAATCGAGCGCGGGCACAAGCGGCATGGCGGCGCGCGGAAAAAAGCCGAGACAGGCGTCGCGCAGCGAACGAGCGCGATCGGAATTCAATTCGGCATGACGCGGCGGGCCGCCGTCGCGCAGATCGATCACCGGAATGGATGGTAATCGATTCATGGAAAGCGCTCGTCTAAACCCGGTGCCCGTTTGAACTTGGCGCCGATTGTGGCAACGATAAACATAATCGTCTAATGCGCACAGCGATAACAAGCAAATTGGGAGGAAATCGGCGATGGAGCTCAAGTTGACGCGGCGGATAGTTACAGGCCATGATTCGCAAGGTAAAGCCGTCGTTCTGTTCGACAGCCCGCTGCAAGCGAAGCAGCGCAGCGCGGGCGGCAACGGCATGACGCTCCTGTGGGTGACGGGTGAATTTCCGGTCGATGCCGTGGGCTTCGGCGATCGTTCGCAAACCCAAGTCGGGGTCCCCCCGCCCGCCGACGGAACCGTGTTCCGCATCGTCGATTTTGCGCCGATTCCGCCGCATGCGGCGCCGATCGATCACGAACAGATACTTCGCGCGATGGGCATCGACCCGGCGACACAGGGCTACGCGCGTCACGCCAACACGCACCGGACAAGAACGATCGACTACGCAATCGTCCTCGAAGGCGAAATCGACATGCTGCTCGACGACAGCGCAATTCACGTGAAAGCCGGCGACGTCTTGGTGCAACAGGCGACCAATCATGCCTGGGTGAATAACGGCACCGAACCATGCCGCATCGCCTTCATCCTCATCGACGCAAAGACGCCGCCCGCGTGGCGGAAAGACTGGAAACCCTGAAGCGCAATGGGTTCAAGTTGAAGATCGTGCAAAAGATCGAAGCTATTCAGCGGCCTGCTGCGCGCTGTGGAACAGCGGTACGATGCGCGTGCGTTCGCCGGCCTTGGCCACGATAACGTGGTCTTCAGGCACTCCCAGCCAGTCGTCGTCGTGGTCGAATGGCTCCGAAACGATCACGATGCCACGCTCGGTCTCCCGGTAATAAAGCGTATTGGCATGATCGTTCACGGCGTATCGGAATGCGTAGAGATCGCATCCGTCCGTGAGAGCGGCGGTGAAGCGCAGCCGATCTCCCGGTTCGCTTGCCGTGACGAAGCCGGTCAGTGTGGCGAGCGTTCGCTTCGCCGCCGCGACCGGATCGTCGAGGCTGGCGCCCAAGATCGCCAGAAAGATCGCCTCCGAATCGGTCGTGCCGATGCGAGAGGGATAAAGTTCGTCGGGAATGAGCGATTCGACCTGCCGGCGCCACCGGCTCCAATTACCGAGAAAGCCGTTGTGCATGAACAGCCATTTGCCGCAGGCGAACGGATGGCAATTCGCGCGCGTGATGGCCGTACCAGTTGCGGCGCGGACGT
>DASPWC010000022.1:0-7641 GCA_035622055.1 Xanthobacteraceae bacterium
GCCGGATGGTCACGGGCGAGCTCGAAAGCGGCGGTCACTTGGCCATGCTCGGCGCCCTCGCGCACCAGCGCCGCTTCGCCCCGCGCACCGAGCGCAAGCGCAAACGCATCGAGCAGGATCGATTTGCCGGCGCCGGTCTCGCCGGTTAGCACCGCCAAGCCCGAGCCGAAATCGATGTCCAAGCGATCGATCAGGACAATGTCGCGGATGGAGAGCCGAGCGAGCATGGTTGTCAGACGAGGGAGAACCGACGGCGGATAATATTAGTGATTCTCAGCCCTGTCGTCTGTCGCCGATCAGCCAGGCTGGGAGCTTGCCAGCCCGATTTTCTGGAAAGCACGACTGATCCAGGAGCCCTTGTTCTCTGCCGTGGGTTCGCCGCCGGCGGTTTTCACGAGCTTGTAGGCGTCCTTGTACCAGGAACTGTCCGGAAAGTTATGACCGAGTACGGCGGCGGCCGTCTGCGCCTCGTCCAAAATGCCCAATGCGACATAGGCTTCGGTCAGCCGCATCAAGGCTTCCTCGACGTGCCGCGTGGTCTGATATTGAGTTACCACCACCTTGAAGCGGTTGATGGCGCCGATGAAATCGCGCTTGTTCATGTAAAAGCGCCCGACATCCATCTCCTTGCCGGCCAGCTGGTCGCGCGCCATCGCGATTTTTTTCTGCGCGCTGATCGCGTACTCGCTGTTCGGGTATTTCCGCACCACTTCCTGGAGCGCGTCGATCGCCTTATCGGCGCGGGCTTGATCGCGCGACACGTCCAGAATCTGATCGTAATAAGAGGAGCCGATCAGATATTGGGCATAGGCCGCATCGGGACTGCCAGGGTGCAGTGTCACATAGCGCTTCGCCGAATTGACGCAATCGTCATATTGTTCGGCCTGATAGTTAGCGTAGGCCGACATCAACAGCGCTTTGCGCGCCCATTCCGAATAGGGATTTTCGCGATCGACTTCATCGAACTTCTTGGCCGCCTCTTTGTAGTCCTGCTTGGTGTTCATCAAATAGAGTCCCTCGTTGTAGAGCAGGTCGGCGGGCGATTCAGGGACATAATCGTCGTCTTTCTTTAACCCGCTGCACGCCGCAAGTGGGACGGCAATCGCCGCCACCGCCAGCCAAGCTGCCAGCGTGCGCAATCCGTAACCGGATCTTGCCGACCCTCGTAACCGCGCCATCATGAGCGTGATTTGAGCCCCATCCCCAAAGCGCCCCGCCGAAAGGGACACACCGCAAAGATAATACAGAAATTATGGCGGACAATCGGCCCGGATTAAGGCGTAAAATTCCGTGGTTTAGGAGATTTCGGACCCGTAAGCGGGAATGGCGAAGCCGGCCGCTATGTCCGCATAGCCCCGCCGGCGGCGGCTTTCCTGCACTTCGACATAGGTCCAGGCGCTGCGATCCGCCATCAATGCGGTCAGGACAGCATGGTTGAGCTTGTGGCCGCCACGAACGGAGCGATAGGCGCCGATCAGCGGTGCACCCGACAGTGCGAGATCGCCGATCGCGTCGACCGCCTTGTGCCGGACGAATTCGTCGGAGAAGCGCATGCCTTCGGGATTTAGCACCCGGTTTTGAGCTACCACGACCGTATTCTCCAAGGATGCGCCAAGCGCGTAACCCGCGCTCCAGAGCTTCTCGACATCGCGCATAAAGCCGAACGTTCGTGCGCGGGCGAGTTCGTGGCGGAATAGGTCAGGCTCTATGTCGGCGGCAATGGTCTGGCGGCCGATGAGAGGATGGTCAAATTCGATTTCCGTCTCGACCCGGAATCCCCGCAAATAGGGCCGCAACTCGCCGTAGCTGTCGCCCTTGGCGACGCGCACGGGCTTGAGCACCTGAATGTAGCGTCGCGATGCAGACAACGCGACAATGCCGGCTTGATCGATTGCGGCCACGAATGGCGCCGCGCTGCCGTCCATGATTGGGATTTCGGGGCCATCGATTTCGATAACGGCGTTATCGACACCGAGAGCCCGAAGCGCCGCGAGGATATGCTCCGTCGTCGATACGGCGGGGCCGCTTCCATCGCCGAGTACGGTGGCGAATTCCGTCGCCGTCACTGAACGGAAGTGCGCGTTGAATTCGCGATCGGGTTGCCCGTTGGACCCGGACCGCAGCAATACAATGCCGGTATTGGGTTCAGCCGGATGTAACGTCACCGTAGCAGGTCGTCCCGAATGCACGCCGACACCGGCCACGGTAACATGGTCCTGCAGCGTCGTTTGCCTGCCGGCTAGTCTGCCCCACGTCATGCTTTCGTCCCACCTCATAGCCAAACCCCGCGAATGAAAAAGTCGCGAAGTAAGGCCACCCCAATTGGAGGGGAACGCGATCAATGTACTGGAGTGGGGATGGCCATGATGGCCGTCAGATACTCATCCCCCGAAAGAATCCCCTCACGTCAAAGCTTAACGAGAGGGCGGCGATACGCCAACTCACGCTTTCTTACCGACTGTTACCTTTTTACAGCCCCAGTGCGGTCGGATGGCGGCCCTATTTCGAGCCGGACGGGTCACTTGATCGGAGTAACGCCATTCCAAAATCGCCATATATCTTAATAGGAACAACGACTTAATTGCCCTTGCGGCCAGTTTTAGCCGGCGGCAATGGAGCTCGTTCCGCTCGCCGGCCGGGAAATACCCCGGCCGGTTTTCAATTGGCCTGCCGGCGCAAGAACGCAGGAATGTCGAGCTGATCCTGCTCGTCCGAGTTTTGCACAGCACTCTGCCGGCCGTGGTGATCGAGCCCCTGATGCCCCGGACGCTTGGCGTATTCGGAGACGGGTTCCGAACGCTGATCCGACGAACGGGGTATAGGTCGTCCGGGGAGCCGCTCCGTCGCAGACGGCAGGGGCGCCGCCGCGCGCGGGGCCGAGGGGGTCTCCTCCCGGCGCCCGAGACCGACGGATGCTAACCGCTGCAGCAGCGACTTTTGACGCTTTTCCGGATGTTGATCCTGAGGCAACTCGCCACGCCGAGCGCGAATTTCGTTCTGAGCCGGCAGCGGGAATTCATCGATTCGCGGCATGCGCGGCGGGCGTGCCGGCATTCGCTCCGGTTGCTGAGGAATGAACGCGGCCGGCCGCTCCGGTTCGGGCTCGCTCGCCGCGGGGTCGATGAACAGCGAAGGCTTGGGCGCCAGGGGACGAATCGTCACGTCCTCAATTGCGGCCGCGATTGCAGCCTTGGCTGCGGTTTCGATCGACGTGTTGGCGTTGATGGGCGCGGACGCAACCGCAGTAGCAGGCTTGGCCGGTTCGGAACGCTCGATTCGCTGACTCTCGATACGCACACGCAGCGCGGCATCCGACAGTCGCGATTCGCTTCCTGCGGCCATTGCGCGTTGCGCCTGATCGATGCCGGTGGCGACCACGGAAACGCGAATCACGCCGTCGAGGCTTTCGTCGAACGTGGCGCCGACGATGATGTTTGCCTCCGGATCGACCTCTTCGCGGATACGCGTTGCCGCTTCGTCGACTTCATAGAGCGTTAGATCGCGACCGCCGGTGATGGAAATCAGCAGGCCCTTGGCGCCTTTCATCGATGCGTCATCGATCAAGGGATTAGAGATCGCCGCCTCGGCCGCGGTTAGCGCCCGCTTGTCGCCCTCAGCCTCCCCGGTCCCCATCATGGCCTTGCCCATCTCGCGCATGACGGCGCGGACGTCGGCGAAGTCGAGATTAATCAGGCCTTCCTTGACCATCAGGTCGGTGATGCAAGCAACGCCGGAATAAAGGACTTGGTCTGCCAAAGCGAAGGCGTCTGCGAAGGTCGTCTTCTCGTTCGCTACCCGGAACAAATTCTGGTTTGGAATAATAAGTAGCGTATCGACGCATTTCTGCAGTTCACCGATGCCGCCGTCGGCGATTCGCATCCGGCGCTGACCCTCGAAATGAAACGGCTTGGTCACGACACCGACAGTGAGGATACCGAGCTCGCGCGCTGTCTTGGCGATGATGGGCGCCGCTCCGGTTCCGGTGCCACCGCCCATGCCCGCGGTGACGAAGACCATGTGCGAGCCGGAGAGATGATCGCGAATCTCATCGATCACTTCTTCGGCCGCGGCGCGACCGATGTCGGGTTGGGATCCGGCGCCGAGGCCCTCGGTGACCTGGACACCCATTTGTATGATGCGCTCGGCCTTCGACATCGTCAGCGCCTGGGCGTCGGTATTGGCCACCACGAAATCGACGCCCTGCAGGCCGGCCGTGATCATATTGTTGACGGCATTCCCGCCGGCGCCCCCGACGCCGAACACGGTAATCCGGGGTTTGAGCTCACGGATGTCCGGGATGTTGAGATTAATGGTCATGATTGCCTCTTGTTCCTCGCGTGAGCGTGGTCCACGCCCTGGCCCGTCCGGTCCGCCACCGGCCGCCGCTGAGATTTTCTAGCTTCGCTTGCCTGGGCCATCAGAAACTCTCGCGAAGCCATCGCCCGACGCGGGCGAAATATCCCGTGCCGGTCATGAGTTGCCGCTTTCGCCGCGGTTCGAAATGTTCGAGATGCGCCGCTTGGGGGTAGACGAGCAAGCCGGCCGCCACAGCGAAGGCCGGGCCTTTGGCCTCGTCCGGCGTACCGGCTATGCCCAGCGGCCGCCCTATACGGACTGGCCGGCCGAGCATCCGGGTGGCCATTTCCGGCATGCCGGTAAGCTGGCTGGCGCCGCCGGTTAGAATCACATGCCCGCGCCGGTCGGGCGCGATTGGGCATGCGGCAAGCCGGTCGCGGACCATTTCGAGGATTTCCTCGACGCGCGGCTTGATAATGCTCACCAGCGTCGCGCGGGACACGACCTGCGCCTGCTCGCGCTCGTGCTCGTTAAGCGGTGGCACCGTGATCATGTCACGTTCATCCGATCCCCCACCGAGCACAGTGCCATAAAGCGTTTTGATTCGCTCGGCATCGGCGATACGGGCGTTGAGCCCGCGCGCCAGATCCATCGTGACGTGGTGCCCACCCAGCGCGAAACCATCCAGGTGAACGAGCCGCCCAGCCCGGAATGCGGCCATCGTGGTGGTGCCGGCGCCCATGTCTACGACCGCGGCGCCGAGATCGGCCTCGTCATCGGCGAGCACGGCAAGGCCCGAAACATAGGGCGAAGCGACCATAGCCTCGACGTCGAGATGGCAGCGCTCGACCGCGAGCATCAGATTGCGCGCCGCCGTAACGTCGATCGTGGCGACGTGCATCTCGACGCCGAATCGCGAACCCAGCATTCCGCGCGGGTCGCGGACGCCGCTTACGCCGTCGATCGAATAGCCCACCGGAAGCGAATGCAAGATGGCGCGGCCCTCGCGCAGCGAATGCCGGCTGCCGGCCGATAGAACCCGCGCAATATCGCTTTCAGAAACCGCGGAGCCGACGATCTCAACGTCCGCCGCAAACAATTCGCTGCCGAGCCGTCCGGAGGAGACTGACAACACGATCGATTCGATCTCGACCGAAGCCATGCGCTCGGCGCTGTCGACCGCCTGACGGATCGCTTCCTCGGCCTGCGCCAGGTTGACAACAGTTCCGGCCTTGGTGCCGCGCGCGACGGTGTGGCCGAAGCCTATGACTTCGACGGAATGGCTGCGGCGGGTCAAGACCTGCTGCGGCGCGTTCGGACGGAGCCGAGCAATGAGACAAACGACCTTGCTCGATCCAACATCGAGCGCGGCGACCAGCGCGCTCCGGCGCGGCGCGATCGGCTTCATTTTCGGCGTCAAGCCGGAGCCGAGGGCGTTCATGCGTCGCCGCCTTTTTTCTTTTTCGCATTGGCCTTAAGCGCGTCGTCCCGCGCCTGGGCGGCGGCATCGGACAAACGCACCGTCACGCGATCCGGCAGGCGCAGATCGATCGCCGTAATGTCGCGAGACAGCAGCTTTTTGTCGTGATCGAGCGCGGCCAATCGGTCAAGCGCCGCTTCCACGCCGGTTTCCGGCAGGCGAACGTCAATGCCGTTCGCCAACCGCAGATTCCAGCGCCGCTCCGCCACGAGAACCGAGGCGCGCAGCGCCGATCGGATGTTGGGGTGCCGGTCGATTAATCCGATGAAGTCTTTGGCCTCGCGCTCGGCGCCGCGGCCAACCACCAATGGCAGGCCGCGGAAACGATCCTCCACGAAAGACTCGAGCACGGTGCCGTCAGCGGCGATCACATTGACCCGGCCATTCTCCTGCCACAACGCGAAAGCCTCGCGCTCGGTGATGGTGATCTGCAAGCGATCCGGGTAGAGCTTGAGCACCGCGGCATCGGCAATCCACGGATTCGCCAACAAGCGGGCGCGCGCGGTGTCGGCGTCGAGAAACAAGAGCGAGGCCCGGCCGGTCACACCCGCACTGCCCAGCACTTGCTCACGGCTGACTTCCTTCTGCCCGCTCACCGCGATCGCGGCGATGCGAAAGCCGGCTGCATTCGCGGCGGCGTCGCGGGCCCCTTTGAGCCAGTCGGAGATGGCGGCGACGTGGCCGCCCGCGACTGCGCCATAGGTAAGCGCGGCGCCAATCAGAATGATCGATCCAGCGACCCCGAATCCGGGCGGAATATTTGCGATCTTCGTGGCCCAGCGTCGGGCGCCCCGGCGATTGCCCAAGAAGCGAACAAAGCCGCCTGTCCAATGGCCCGCGTCGCCGAAATGGCCACGCGCCGACATGGGCTCGTCAACCGGCGCGCCAATCCGTTCTGCCGCTGATTGCCCCGACCGCGTCAGCGGTTGGTCGAGGCGTCCTCCACCATCCATTGCACCAGCTCATCGAACGTGATGCCCGCATACGCGGCAAGCTCGGGAACGAGCGAAGTCTCGGTCATCCCGGGTTGTGTGTTGACCTCAAGGCAGACCAGATCTCCCATCCCCCGATCGTCGTAGCGAAAGTCCGCGCGGCTCACGCCGCGGCAGCCAAGCGCGTTATGGGCAGCCAGTGCCAGTCTTCGGACCTCCTGGTAAACATTTGGTAAAATCGGCGCCGGTAGCAGGTGCCTGGAGCCACCGGCGGCATATTTGGCCTCATAGTCATAGAAGCGCGTGGCTGGGACTATTTCGATGACGTCGAGCGCCCTGTCACCCACCACCGCGCAGGTCAGCTCCTTGCCGGGGATGTAGCGTTCGACCATGACCAGTTCGCCGAACGGCCAATCGTCCCGATAGAGCTCCTGGGGCGGATGAGGCTGTTCTGCCGGAACGATGAAGACGCCGACGCTCGAGCCTTCGGCGATCGGCTTGACCACATAGGGCGGCGGAATGACATGGGCCTTGGCGGCCTCGAACCGCGAAACCACCCGATCCTCCGCGACCGGTATGGCGCAAGCCCTGAACAGCGCCTTGGCATAGTTCTTTTGCATGGCCAGCGCGGAAGCCAGCACGCCGGAATGGCTGTAGGGGATGCCGAGAATCTCCAAAAGGCCCTGCAGCGTCCCATCCTCGCCCGGGCGGCCGTGCAGCACGTTGAGCGCAACGTCGGGCTTGGTGGCGGTGAGAGCCGCCGCAACCTCGCGCGTCACGTCAAGCAAGCTGACCCGATAGCCTCGCCGGGCCAGCGCCTCCGCGCAGGCTCGTCCGGAGCGCAGCGAAACCTCGCGCTCGGCCGACCATCCCCCCATCAAAACGGCGACATGCTTCCCCATCGCTCAGCCGCTGATTCGCTGGGACACCAAT
>DASPWC010000023.1:0-5059 GCA_035622055.1 Xanthobacteraceae bacterium
GGAGGTCAGCGTTTCGCGCAAAAGCTCGGGATTGGTCAGGACAAAATTGGTGGGCGCCAGCGCATTGGTGATCTGCCGCACGTAAAATTCGGCCTTCTGTTTGGTATGCGGACTGAGATCTGTGGCGTCGACCAATTTGTCTGCCCACTGAGCCGTCAGGAGGTAGGCTTGTTTGAGGAAATCGAAGAACTGATTTTGTGTCCATTCGGGATCGTTGAATCGCTTGTCCCCGGCGGCCGGCGTGACCACAGGCGCCGCCGGCTCGCCGGCAAGCCTTTTGACCGCAGACGCCCATAGATCGAGATAGGCCTTGCCGAGGTTCGCCTGCAGTTCAATGGTGCGTTGCGGGTCGGCGAGCCAGTATTCCGCGACTTGGCCGAGCGTCTTAACGACTTCGGTGACCTCGTCGGCGAGTTCGCCGTCGTCGCGGGCTTCCTCGCGCGGCTTCAGATAAGCGGCCAGCGCGCGCCCGCCTTCCTCGACGAGCCGCGCTAAATTGCGTGAGAACTCCTCCATGTCCAGGGCGCCGATCTTGGTCGGAATTCGCGGCGCTGGTTGTTGTTTCGGCGGTGGCTTCGACTTTGCTTGCGTCTTAGTTTCTTGTTGCACCGGTTCCTGAGACGGAGCTCTCACGGGACGTTTCCTCTCGGACCAAACGACTTTCGAGGTCCTTTTGCCTGAAATGGCCTGTTCTGGTGCGGCCCACAAGTGTGCACGCGGCCCGACTCTGAGACAATCGCGCTCGGCCGCCCGCCTGAGGGGGCTGGTCCTTGTTTCGACATATTAGCGGCATAGCATAAATCTTACGGTGATCTCTGAGTTGATTATCGTAAATTATTGGGGCTCTATATATTTTCGTCGTAACGCCGGGCTGGCTACGTGCCTTTCGTGCGCATTAGGCCAACGACCGGCCGCCGCAACGGTCAGGGCGGAGGCATGGGTGTATGATCGTGCAACTTTGAACGTCCGCGCGTTGCCGGGCATTTCACATCACGCCGCGCCTATTGCGCTTGTGTGTGCGGTTGCCGCTTGCCTTGCTCTTTCGGCTTGTTCTCCAGGCGTGGACTATCCGTCGATCTTTCCCGCAGTGCACGATATGCCGCCGCCGCGCACCGAAGCGCCGCTTGATGCGCAGCAGGTCCAGCAGGCGACGGAAGACCTTATCAGCGATCGGAACCGCCTAAACAGCGAAGCGCAGAGCACGCAGAACACGCAGACTACGCAAAACAAGACTTCCCCCAGCCCAGCATCAAAATCGGCAAATTCGGTCACAGCGGCCAAAAATACGCCGCCTCGTCCGTCCCCGACGGCTGCCGGCGCGCAGGCGGCGGGGGCTGAAACCAAGTGATAATTATCTGCCCATAGTGTATTGAGAGTACTTAAGAAACGACGTGCTGGATAAGTCCATGGATGAGTTTTATCGGATTCGCCGGCTTCCGCCTTATGTGTTCGAGCAGGTCAACCGCGCTAAGATGACGGCGCGCAACGGCGGCGCCGACATCATCGATCTCGGCATGGGCAATCCCGACCTGCCGACGCCCGCGCACGTGGTCGAGAAATTGAAAGAGACGGTCGGCAAACCCCGTACCGACCGCTACTCCGCTTCGCGCGGCATTCCCGGTTTGCGCCGGGCCCAAGCGGCCTATTACGCGCGCCGGTTCGGCGTGAAGCTCAATCCTGAAACGCAAATCATAACGACACTCGGCTCGAAGGAAGGCTTCGCCAATGTGGCGCAGGCGATCACCGCACCGGGCGATGTCATCGTCGTTCCCAATCCGACCTATCCGATTCACGTATTCGGCTTCCTCATGGCGGGCGGCGCAATTCGCTCGGTCCCGGTCGAAGCCGACGATGCATTCTTCGGCGCGCTTGAGCGTGCCGTCCTGTTCTCCATTCCGAAACCGATCGCGGTCGTGGTGTGCTATCCGTCGAATCCGACCGCCTGCGTGGCAAACCTCGATTTCTATCGCGAACTGATCGCGTTTGCGAAAAAGCACTCGCTTTTGGTGTTGTCCGATCTCGCCTATGCGGAAGTCTATTTCGACAACAATCCGCCGCCCTCGGTGCTGCAGGTTCCGGGCGCGATGGACGTCGCGGTCGAATTCACGTCGATGTCCAAAACCTTCTCGATGCCGGGCTGGCGGATCGGCTTTGCCGTCGGCAACGAACGCGTCATCGCAGCCCTTGGACGAGTGAAGTCGTACCTCGACTACGGCGCATTCACGCCCATTCAGGTGGCTGCAACGGCGGCGCTCAACGGTGCCGGCGATTGCATTCACGAGATGCGAGCGACCTATCGGCGCCGGCGCGAGGCGCTTGTCGACTCGTTCGGCCGTGCCGGCTGGCGGGTGCCGCCGCCGGCGGCCTCGATGTTCGCCTGGGCGCCGATCCCGGACCCATTCCGGCCGCTTGGCAGCGTCGAATTCTCAACGCTGCTCGTCGAGAAGGCGGGCGTCGCAGTGTCGCCAGGGGCTGGTTTCGGCGAACACGGCGAGGGCCACGTCCGTATTGCGCTTGTTGAGAACGAGCAGCGCATTCGTCAAGCGGCCCGCAATATCCGGCGCTTTCTTGAAACGGGCCCGGAAATGCTGCACAACGTCGTGCCGCTGGCGACGCGACGCTGATCGCGTCGCAATTCCCCGCAATTCGGACGACGCGTTATGGCTGAACCGCTGAAAGTCGGTCTTGCCGGACTTGGCACCGTCGGCAGCGCCGTCGTCGAGCTACTGGAGCAAGGACGCGACAAGCTCTTGGCGCGTTGCGGGCGCGCCATCGAGATCGTCGCGATCAGCGCTCGATCGCGGAGCAAAAAGCGCACTTTCGATCCCCGGAAATTTCGTTGGGTCGGTGATCCCGTAGTGCTGGCGCGTGACCCTACGATCGACGTGCTGGTCGAGGTTATCGGCGGCGCTGCGGGGCCGGCCAAGCTCGCGGTGGAGACCGCGCTTGCCGCCGGCAAACCGGTCGTCACCGCCAACAAGGCGCTGCTTGCCGCCCACGGGCAAAAACTTGCGGCACTCGCGGAACGGCATGGCATGGCGCTCAATTTCGAGGCCTCCGTCGCTGGCGGCATTCCGATCGTGAAAACTCTCCGGGAAGGCCTCAACGGCGCGTCCTTTGCGCGTATCTATGGGATCCTCAACGGTACCTGTAACTACATTCTGACGCGCATGGAGCAGGACCGGCTCAGCTTCGCCGATTGCCTGAAGGAAGCGCAGCGGCTCGGTTATGCGGAGGCTGACCCTAGTTTCGATGTCGAGGGCCACGATACCGCGCAAAAACTCGCTATCCTGGCGAGCTTGGCGTTCGGCACCAGGATTGATCCGCGCGCCGTCTATATCGAAGGTATTTCCTCGATCACGCCGGCCGACCTCAAGGCCGCAGCCGAGCTCGGCTATCGGGTAAAGCTTCTGGGTGTTGCGGTTAAAACGGAAGAGGGCATCGAGCAACGCGTGCACCCTACGATGGTCCCGAGGGATTCCGCGATTGCTCAAGTCATGGGTGTCACCAACGCGGTCACCGTCGATGCCGAAGGGCTAGCGCCCATCACACTCGTCGGCCCGGGCGCGGGCGGCATGGCGACGGCGTCAGCTATTGTCGCCGATCTTGCCGATATCGCGCGCGGGGTGCGCACGCCCCCCTTTGGACGGCCCGCCGCACGCATGACCCCGATTCGCAAGGCGCCGATGCAGCATCACGAGGGCGGCTACTATATTCGGCTTCTGGCGCGCGATCGCCCGGGCACGGCGGCGACCATCGCGCGCCGTCTGGCGCAACAGAAAATTTCGCTCGAGTCGATTGTGCAGCGTCATGAGGCGGGATCGCCCGGCGCGCTGCAGCCCGGGCGCTCCGGCGAAGCGGTGCCCGTGATCATGATCACTTACGCCACCAGCGAAGACGCGGTCCACAAGGCCCTTGCCGCGGTACGCCGGGATCGGGTTGTGTATGGACGACCGCAGGTCATTCGGATCGAGCGAGCCTGACCCGGGTCAGGGGATTTGGAGATTTCCGCATGTCGTCGAAGCCGGGCCACCTCAAATCGAGCCTCGAACGTGCGCTGACGCTCGAAATCGTGCGGGTGACCGAGCGAGCGGCTGTCGCTGCGGCACGGCTACGCGGACGCGGCGCTGAAAAGAATTCGGACCAAGCCGCCGTCGATGCCATGCGGCGCGAGCTTGCTAGCCTCCCCATCGACGGGACTGTGGTTATCGGGGAAGGGGAGATGGACGAGGCGCCGATGCTGTTCATCGGCGAGAAAGTCGGCACCAAAGCGGGTCCGAAGGTCGACATCGCGGTCGATCCCCTGGAAGGCACGACGTTGTGCGCAAAGAACATGCCGGGAGCCATCGCGACCTTGGCGATGGCGGAGGATGGCACGCTCCTGCACGCGCCCGACATTTACATGGACAAGATCGCCGTCGGACCGGGCTATCCCAGGGGTGTCGTCGATCTCGACGCGCCGGCCGGCGAGAACATTCTTAGTCTGGCTAAGGCCAAAGGGGTGCAACCGCAGGCGATCACCGCCATGATTCTGGATCGGCCGCGCCACGCCGATCTTATCGACGCTGTGCGCAAAGCTGGCGCGGCGGTCAGCCTAATCACAGACGGCGACGTTGCCGGCGTTATCCACACCGCCGATCCGGAAAAAACCGGAGTCGACATCTATCTCGGCATCGGCGGCGCGCCGGAAGGTGTGCTGGCCGCCGCGGCGTTGCGTTGCATCGGCGGCCAGATGCAGACGCGGCTTGTCCTCGATACCGAGGAAAAGCGCGCGCGCGCTACCAGAATGGGGATCGAGGATCCGCGCAAGAGATACCAGATTGAGGATATGGTAAGGGGTGATTGCCTGTTCGCGGCTACCGGCGTCACCGATGGTCGGATGTTGCGCGGCGTGCAGTTCGGCAGGGATGTGATCGAGACCGAAACGGTCGTCATGCGCTCGGCAAGCGGAACCATCCGGTGGATCAGAGCCGAGCATCGGCAGCCCGACAAGTTTAGATAAGTTGAACGCCGCTCGTTGAATCGGATAGCGTCATCGCGGACGACGGCCGCGCGGCGC